>JAKPSJ010000110.1 GCA_029555345.1 Methanobacteriota archaeon
CGCAACAGAGCCGTTCGCGGAGGCCGCACGGGTTATGGCAGAGATCGTGCGCGACCTCGTCCGGATGGGGGTCTCCCTCGAGTTCATCGACCTCGGCGGGGGACTGGGCGTCCCGTACCACCACTACGAGGACGAGAGGGCACCGACACCGAGTGAATATGCATCTGCCATCGTCCCCCCGATACGGGATGTTTCAGCCGAGCTGGGCATCTCACCAGCGCTCTGGGTCGAACCTGGGAGGTTCCTCGTCGCAGACTCGACGATCCTCCTGGTGAGGGTCAACTCTGTCAAGCGGGCACACAAGAACTTCGTCAACGTCGACGCAGGGTTCAACCTCCTGGTCCGCCCGGTTATGTACGACTCCTACCACGAAGTGGTGGTCACCGGCAGGGCTGACATGCCACCGGCCGAGACGTACACCGTCACTGGCCCTATCTGCGAGAGCGGCGACATCCTTGCATCGGACCGGAGCCTGCCCCCCATCGGGGCCGGTGACCTGCTCGCAATCCTGGACACGGGGGCATACGGGTTCTGCATGTCTTCCCAGTACAACTGCCGCCCGCGGTGCGCCGAGGCCCTCGTCCACCGGGGCGAGGCAGCGCTGATGCGGAGGGCAGAGACGATCGACGACCTGACAGCAACGATGCAGACCCCGCCGTGGCAGAAGGAGTGAGGTGAAAGCGGGCCCGTGCAGTTCCACTACGCACTCGTGGACGACCTGCTCACCCGGGAAGAGTTCGAACGGCGGGTAGAGGAGAAGATGGAGGCGTGCGGGGACCTCGTCGACGAGGTCACCGCTGCCATGATGGTCGTGCAGGACCTCGGCCGCCACCACGTCAAGATCGGCCGGCTGGGGGGGAAACAGAGCCTTTTCTCCTTCTTCGGAAAGGTCATAGCTAAAAATCCCCCCCACGAATTCGAACGACCGGACGGGGAGAAGGGGCTCGTCGCGAGCCTCGTCCTCGGGGACGAGACAGGGCAGGTGAGGGCGATCCTCTGGGACGAGAAGGCGGCGGCAAGCCATGACATCGAGACCGGTGATGTCCTCGAAGTCATCGGGAAACACGCGGGAAGAAACCGGGGCGAGATTACAGTGATGGCGATGAGGCCCGCACCTGTCGAGATATCGGGGCCGTCTGAGGTTGCACCGTACCTCTCTCCGCCCCGGAGAAAGGACATCGCCGTCGTCGTCATCGCTATCGGAGAGGCACGGAAAGTCTCCCGGAAAGACGGGAGCGAGGGCGAGGTGGTCGAGATGGTGATCGGTGACGGAAAATGCATCACCCGGATGGTCTGCTGGGCGCCCGAACTCATGGAGGGTATCGTGGAGGGCGCCTCCTTCAGGATCCGGGTGGCCCTGGAAAAGTACCGGAAGAGCGGCCCGGAGTACAGCATCGACGAGAAGAGCATCGTCGAGCCTTCTGAAGAAGAGATACCCGTTGCGCTCGACCCCCTCGATAGTATCGCCGGGAAGGAGACCTGCTCCGTGAGCGGGACTGTCAGGTCATGCCAGCCTTCACGGTCGTTTTCGACCCGTGACGGAAGAACATCATCGGTCCGGAACATCGTCATCTCAGACGGGACAGCCGACGCAAAGGTCGTCCTCTGGGGAGACCATGCGAAAACCCCCCTGCTCCCTGGAGAGGCGATAGCCCTCTACCTCTGCTCCGTCCGCCAGGCAAAGACGGGGGAGAACGAGGTCCATGCCGGCAGGGGGAGCCTGGTCAGGGTGCTTGCCTCTTCACCAGTGGATGAGGAGATTGCCGGGGACGTCGTCGTCACGGGTGGTGCCACCTACCTCGACACCGGGTCCGACTGTTTCCTCGTCACCGGGAAGGACCTCCCCCACGGCCACCGGGTGACGGCACGGGTCCTCCGCATGGGAAAACGGGTCAGCGTCCTTTCCTGGACCGAAAATGTCCCTGACAGGGACGAGTTGCTGGCAAGGTGCGACAGGTTCATCGGCCTCGCACCAGGGACGGATACTTTCACCCCGCATGGCCGCGAAGATATATGCAGGTGAGTGGCATCCTCTCTCCATGAAAGGTGAACAACAGATGAGTCCTGGTCCCGTTGAGATCGAAGACCTCCCCGGCGTGGGACCAAGTACTGCCGAGAAGCTGCGGGAAGCCGGGTTCCTCACCGTGGAGAGCATCGCAACTGCATCTCCACAGGAACTTGCCGAAACGGCCGAGATAGGTGAATCCACAGCGAAGAAGATGATCAAGGCAGCCAGGGAGATGGTCGACCTCGGCGGTTTCCGGACGGGAAAGGACGTCTTCGAGCAGAGAAAGGAAGTGAGGAAACTGAGATTGCGCGTTCCCGAGCTCGACGCCCTGCTCGGCGGCGGTCTCGAGACCCAGGCAATAACCGAGCTGTACGGAGAGTTCGGGTCCGGGAAGAGCCAGGTTGCGCACCAGGCCGCGGTCAACGTCCAGCTTCCCGAGGACGAGGGGGGTCTCATGGGATCAGCGATCTTCATCGATACGGAGAACACTTTCCGGCCGGAGCGTATCGAACAGATGGTCCTTGGACTGGACATCGATGCTGACCCCGAAGAGTTCCTGGAGAACATCCATGTCGCCCGGGCGCACACCTCCGACCACCAGATGCTCATGATGGACAGTGCCAGGGAGAAGGCGCAGGAACTCAAGAACTCGGACAGGCCTGTCAGGCTGATCATAATCGACTCCCTCACAGCCCATTTCCGGGCCGAGTATGCAGGACGGGGTACCCTGGCCGCCCGGCAGCAGAAATTGAACCGCCACCTCCACGACCTCTTCAAGATCGTGGACGAGCACAACGCAGTCGGACTGGTGACGAACCAGGTCCTCTCGAACCCTGCAGTCTTCTTCGGCGACCCGACAAAGCCCATCGGGGGCAATATCGTCGGCCACACGGCAACGTTTCGGGTTTACCTGCGCAAGAGCAAGGGTGGAAAGCGTATCGCCCGCCTCGTCGACAGTCCCAACCTCCCCGAGGGCGAAGCTGCATTCATGGTCGAAGAATCAGGCCTCAAACAAGCCTGACCACTCCTCTTTTCCCCTCATACCTGCACACTGCCGGACTTTTGAACAAGGAGACCCCGGGCCAGCACAGTCGCCGAACAATAATTTCAGGTGAAGCGGAGTCCCATGCTGCCGAACGGAAGGCATAATGATCCAGCGGGAGTAACATTTTCTACGAGTGATGAACATGAGCGGTCCGCGTCGGTTCAGGGGGCTTATAACCGATATCGACGGGACGATCACCGATCCACGACGCCGAGTACATACCGGGGCAATCGAGTCGATACGGCAGCTCGTCGATGCGGGTATCTGCGTCGTGCTTGCGAGCGGAAACACCGCGTGCTTCATGGATGCCTTCTCCAAGATGACAGGAACCGGGGGGTTCTACATCGGCGAGAACGGCGGCATCGTGCGATCCGGATGGAACTCCGGTCTTTCCGTGCTGGCAGACGGAACCGCGCCGCGGGTAGCGCTCTGGGATCTGGTTTTGGCCTGCAGGAAAAGGGGTATCGAGATCGATCATTACAGCCTTCCCTACAGGTTCGTGGACGTCGCATTCGCCCGGACACTCCCCGTTTCCCTCGTGAATGAGATCGTCAGCAACCACCCTGTGGAGGTCCTCGATACGGGTTTTGCCATCCATATCCATCCCCCGGGTGTGAGCAAGGGGGCTGCATTCACGAAACTCGCCGAATTGCTGGGCATGGAGACTTCGGACTTCCTTGCTGTCGGTGATGGGGAGAACGACATCGACATGCTGGAGAGGGCAGGGGCTGGTGTTGCCGTCGCGAACGCTCACCCGCGTCTAAAGCAGCATGCAGACGAAGTGACAGAAAAGGAGTTCGGGGATGGTTTCGTGGAGGCCCTGGAACGGAATTTCACTCATTTCCTTGACAGGTAGCGATCGACAACGATATAGTCCTTGATATCTTTCACAGCTTCGAATGGTATGTAGAGCCGGTCACCCTCCGTACGGTAGCCGGACGTGTCGAAGGAATCTTCGGGGTAAATGACGAGGTCGACCACCTGACCTGTCTCGAAATCGACCACGAGGTTCTTCAGGGTTCCGATGACTTTGCCTTCATTGGTCACGATCTTCTTCTTTGAAAGGCTCCGGGCCAGGACTCTCGACATGAAAAAGGGTGTGACCGTATTCATATATAAACCTGTTCAAAATCCCCTGATTGAATCAAAAACCCTCCCATGGGGCATAGATGGGACCATTTCCACGCCGAGTCCATGTCCGGAGGTTCGTCAAAGAGAGGGAAACACTTTGATGATGTCAGACTGGGTCAGTATCCCCACTGGCTTTTGCCCGTCCATCACGATCAGGCGGCCGATGTCCCTTTCCTTGAAGCTGCGGATAACCTCGAAGAGCTGGACCGTGGATGGTGCCTTCACGACGTCAGTCGTCATGACACGGGAGACGGGTGTCGCCATGGGCCTCCCGTCCTCGATTGCACGGGCGACATCGCTCATGGTCA
>JAKPSJ010000112.1 GCA_029555345.1 Methanobacteriota archaeon
AACCCGGACGGCCTGGAGAGCGCTTTCTTCGGGATATTCGGGGCCAAGGATATCCATGGCTCGGAGCTCGACGAGGCGGCTGCCGCGGCTGCCGAGGAGCAGGTGAAGGACATCACGGGCAACGCATTTGAATTCGCTGCCCCCTTCCCGGACTACTCCATCGGGGGTCTCTCGAAGACGGGCGAAGTCCTCGCCATCGTGGCCGGGACGGTCCTCGTGCTGGTCGCTGCACTCGGCCTCGGGAAGGCCTTTTCCCGCACGGAATGATGGAAGACCCAATCCCTTTTTTGCGGCCCAACCGCGCGGGGTGAGTTTTCGTCCATGCACCTCATCGAGACCAGGGACCTCTGTTATGTCTACCCTGGCAACGTCAGGAGCCTCGACGGCGTGAACTTCATTGGGCCGCGCAATACGCGTATCGCAGTCATCGGTGCGAACGGGGCCGGGAAGAGCACTCTCTTCAAGCATTTCAACGGCATCCTCCAGCCCACATCGGGCAGCGTCCTCGTCCGTGGCGAGCCAGTCACGCGGGAAAATGTGAAGGAGGTGAGGAAAGCCGTTGGTGTGGTCTTCCAGAACCCTGACGACCAGATCTTCTCCCCCACCGTCGGACAGGACGTCGCCTTCGGCCCCCTGAACCTGGGGCTCGACGAGGAGACGGTCCACCACAGGGTCGAAGAAGCCCTCCGTGTCGTGGGGATCGCCCACCTGCGGGACCGCGTGCCCCACCACCTCTCCGGCGGCGAGAAGAAGAGGGTCGCGATCGCGGGGATCATCGCGATGGAGCCGCAGGTCCTCGTCCTCGACGAACCCACCGCCGGGCTCGATCCGGCGGGCGTCTCCGACCTCGTGGGCTTCATCAACTCGCTCGCCCGCAAGTACGGGATGACCGTCATCTTCTCGACGCACGACGTCTCGCTCGTCCCCGAGATGGCCGACATCGTGTACGTGATGGACAGGGGGAGGATCGTTGCGAGCGGCACCTGCAGGGAGGTGTTCGTCCAGCAGGACCTGCTCGCATCGGTCCGCCTCGAGGTCCCGGTGATCCCGAGGCTGATCGGGGCACTCCGCGAGGAAGGGATCGGGATCTCCATGGCCTACACGTTCGACGAGGCGAGGGATGCCTTTCTCTCGGCCTTCGGGAGAAAGAGATGATCGAGGATCTCTTCCTCATCGAGAAGCAGACATACAGCAACAGCCCGATCCACGAGCTCGATGCCCGGGCAAAGATCGTCCTCTGCTTCGCAGCAGTCGTCGCGATGGTCGCGGTGCCGTACTCGCCGCTCGTCTTCCCTGTCGGGCTCGTCTTTTTCCTGCTCTTCGCACTGCTCTGGGCCCTCTCGCGCCTCTCGCCGGTCGTGTACGGAAAGAGGCTCCTGATGGTCATCCCCTTCGGCTTCCTCCTCGTGTTTGTCCAGGTATTCCTCCAGAACCCTTACTACCCGGTTTTCACGTCCATCGCTGACCTGCCATTCGGCATCCATATCTACCGTGAGTCGGTCGAATTCGCCTCGATCCTGTTCGTGAAGTTCCTCGTCAGCATCTCTTTCATCATCCTGGTCTCCTCCACGACGCGTGTCCCGGACCTGCTCGAGGGTGCCGGGAGGCTCGGTCTCCCGGCAGAGTTCTCGCTCGTCCTCGGCATGATGATCCGGTACATCTTCGTCTTCGGCTACATCACCCGGAAGGTCAGCGATTCGCTGGCTGCCCGCTGCTTCTCGCCGTTCGACCGTCACCTGCCGTACCGGTACCGCCTGCGGGTCCTCGCATACACGATAGGCACCCTGTTCCTCCGGTCCTACGAGCAGGGCGAACGGACGTACACTGCAATGCTCTGCAGGGGATACGGTCGCGAGAGCCACCTCTACATCAGGAAAAAGCCCCTCGCGAGGAAAGACCTGCTCTTCCTTGCCTCCTGCATGCCTGTTGTTGTCTGCACACCCGTCATCGCCTGGCTTTCCATGCAGGGGCTGCTCTGACCACAACCCTTTTCCCCGTTGAACAGCCCCATCTTTCCCATGGCAAGCGCGTTCGGGCGCGGGTTCATCACGAACCTCGTGCACATATGCAAGCATTTCTCCGGAAAGCCGGAGGAAGCCTTTTTCGGGGCAGCAGACCACCTGGAGGAGTTTATCGTCCCTGACCAGTTCAAGGGGACGGAGGTCGAGGAACTCGCGGACCGGCTGCGCAAGCGCATCGTCTGGCACACGCCGGGGACACTGGACAAAGAGGAGGCGGAAGAGGTGAGGAAGATCATCGACCGCCTGGTCATCGCCATTGACAGGGGGCTCGGGATCAGGGATCCGGACCTTGGCGAATTCCAGTGATAAAACCTGCTTTTTAGTGAATTAGGCTTATGTGTCCGCACGTCAAATACTTTATGTGACGCCTGTTCTGCTGGAAAAAGTGTGTTTTTTGAAAGGGGAGAAGAATGGCTGATACGTATGATGCATCGCATATCACGGTACTCGAGGGTCTCCAGCCGGTCAGGGAACGCCCTGCGATGTACATCGGGAGCACCGATGCAAAGGGCCTCCACCACCTCGTCTACGAGGTGGTGGACAACTCCATCGACGAGGCCCTCGCAGGGTTCTGCACCTCCATATGGGTGACAATACACAGCGACGGTTCCCTATCAGTGCTCGACAACGGCAGGGGCATTCCTGTCGACGAGATGAACAATACGCACAAGAGTGCGCTCGAAGTCGTCCTCACCGTGCTCCACGCTGGCGGCAAGTTCGACAAGAGCATGTACCAGGTCTCCGGCGGACTCCACGGCGTCGGCGTCTCCGTCGTCAATGCCCTTTCGCGCTGGCTCCACGCGCAGGTGTTCCGCGACGGGAACATCTACGAGATGCGCTTCGAGCGGGGGCTCGTCTCGAGCCCGCTCACGTGCCGCGAGGAGAGCCTCGAGGAACTCGTCGCCAGGTTCCAGAAATGGTATGGCTATAAGCCGGCGTTCCGCGGGTCGGACAGGGCGGATTTCCTCCAGAAATATGCAGGGCGCCTCTCCGGGACACTTATCACGTTTTTCCCGGACGAGACGATATTCGAGACGATCAGGTTCGACTACGATATCCTGGCGCACAGGCTGCGGGAACTGGCGTTCCTCAATGCCGGTACCTCCCTATCGCTCGTGGACGAGCGGACCGGTGACAGCGAGAGGTTCCACTACGAGGGTGGCATTGCAGAATACGTCAGGTTCCTCAACTCCGGGGCCGAGCCCCTCCACCCCGATGTCATCTCGCTGAAGAAGAAGGACCCGGAGTCCATGACCGAGGTCGAGGTGGCGCTCCAGTACACGACAGGGTACTCGGAGCAGGTCTTTTCGTACGTCAACAGTGTCAATACCCGGGAGGGCGGGACGCACCTGGAAGGGTTCCGGAGCGCGATCACGAAGGCGGTCAACAACTCGGCCCGCAAGAACAACCTGATCAAGGAGTCCGGCCTCTCGATCCGGGGCGAGGACGTCCGCGAAGGCCTCACGGCGATCGTGAGCGTGAAGATCGCAAACCCCCAGTTCGAAGGCCAGACCAAGATGCGCCTTGGCAACAGCAATGTCAAGGGCATCGTGGACTCGCTCGTGTACCAGTCGCTCTCCGAGTACTTCGAGGAGAACCCGCGCGTCCTCTCGGCGATCGTCGACAAGGTCCTCACCGCTGCCCGGGCACGCGAGGCAGCGAGGAACGCCCGCGAGCTGGCCCGGCGCAAAAGCACGCTCGAGACCACCGGGCTCCCCGGGAAACTCGCCGATTGCTCCGAGCGGGACCCTTCGAAGAGTGAGATCTACATCGTGGAGGGGGACTCGGCAGGGGGTTCCGCGAAGCAGGGGCGGGACCGCCGGTTCCAGGCCATCCTGCCGCTCCGGGGCAAGATCCTGAACGTCGAGAAGGCGACCCAGCACAGGATCCTCAAGAACGCCGAGATCCAGGCCCTAATCTCGGCAATCGGGACCGGGGTCGGCGAGCAGTTCGACCCGGAGAAGGCCCGCTACCACAGGGTGATCCTGATGACCGATGCAGACGTGGACGGGGCCCACATAAGGACGCTCCTCCTGACGTTCTTCTTCCGGTACATGAAGAGACTGATCGAGGAGGGGTTCGTCTACATAGCCCAGCCCCCCCTGTTCCGCATCGCCAAGGGCAAGGCCGAGAAGTACGCGTTCCACGAGGACGAGTTGAAGGAGATCGCGAAGGAGTTCGGCGAAAAAGGTGTGACAGTGCAGCGGTACAAGGGTCTCGGAGAGATGAACGCCGGGCAGCTCTGGAGCACGACGATGGACCCAGCCACTCGGGTCCTGAAACAGGTCACGATAGAGGACGCGAGTTACGCGAGCGAGATATTCGAGAAGCTGATGGGAGAGGACGTGGCTGCCCGCCGCGATTTCATCAAGCGCCACGCCCGCGAGGTGACGAACCTTGACATCTGAGCAGGCGGGGACTGCGGGCGCCGAACAGGGGCCTGCCCAGCAGGTCATCCCGGTGAACATCGAGGAGGAGATGAAGACCTCCTACATCAACTACGCGATGAGCGTCATCATCGGGAGG
>JAKPSJ010000037.1 GCA_029555345.1 Methanobacteriota archaeon
CCGTCTGTTCGCCTGCTGCAAAACGGGCGCGGTGGTGGACCCCTCTCCAAGATGAATTAATAATTCTCTGCCCCTATCTCTATTGGGACACCGTTTTCCGGCTTCGCACTTCTCCATGGTGGTGGAGCGGCCAACGGCGCCTGAACCCCCGTAGTGTAGCGGTCAATCATGCAGGACTTTGGATCCGGCGACGGCGGTTCGAATCCGCCCGGGGGTATCTGAACGCAAGGTTCTATACCGTTCTTTTCTTTCTCGCGCATATTCTCGCCCCTGCGACCGACCCCTGCCCCCAACCCCGCCCCTACCAAACCGAAGGGGCGGGGCCTCCACCCCGGCGCCCCTCCTCCTGCAGCACGGGTCCCCTGCCCCGTGCGGTTCTTCCCTTGGGTCAGAACCTCGCCGCAGGAGGGAGGGGACCACAGAGACAAGCCGGAAAATTTCTCCTAATCCGGGAGCAGGATTGATTATGCTGCGGCTTGCGATTGCAGTGATTGTTGCAGGAGTCTCGATAGCCCTTATTCTACGGGCAATGCTTTTGAGCATCTACGAATCGGGAATAACACCTGTATCTGTAGTCCTTGGCCTCTTTGCTGTCGGCGTCCTGCAAATGGCGACCATCTGGTTCTGGACTGATACCAAGCGGGTGTTTCCTTCAACGTGACGGGGCACCATACGCCTTCCGCTCCGTCTTCGTCCGCTCCTCCTGCCGTCCGGTGCTCCTCCACTCCGCTACACTCGCAACGTGCCCCTGTTTTCTCATCCTGAGCTGACCCTGGTAACGCCCACGGCTTCGTCGTGAACTCCTCGCCGTCGGCTGCTCTATCCCGCTCCTCGCAGCGTGCTTCGCACCATGCTCGTCGCTGTTTTCGGGACCAGGTTGACGCTCAGTGACTCGCTCCCTGCAAGTCGCTCGGGCCGCTATGGCCCTAATCAGCTCCGCTGCGGCGTCGCGGGACTTGCGATGCCCTCCCCTCCGGTCGGGAGGCGCCGGTGCTCGTCCCTCCGCTCGTCGCCATACCAGATGGATGATCCAGGCCGACCGGTTGACCTCCTGGACGGGAAAGCGAACCGGAGGGAGCGGCCGGCCGGGAGAGTCAAGCCTGGCGGCCGTCATTGGCTCCGGGAACAAGGTGGACCAGCGGAGCGGAGGCCGCTACTGAACGAGAGTGAGGGCGTCGCTGGAGCGAAGCGATAGAGGAACCCCAGTCAACCTGCCGCAGTCCGAGCCCTCGGAGCGAGCAGAGCGAGCAGTGGGCGAGGCCGGAGGCCCGCTGGGATATATTTGTTATTACTTTCACACCGCATGGAGGTATTATATAACCCTTTGAGTTCTATCATATATTGGTGGAAACACCCATGCGACAAACAACAACCTTTGAACATATCGGGGCCGCCCGTCAGTACGAGGGAACCCTGAGAATTGACATCAAGACCATGCAGGCCGTCGTCACAAGGTCCGACGTCTCCCGGCTCCTCGAGCACTGGCCAGTTGATGTCTTTGACATCTCTGATGTCATGCACACCGCCGGCAATCCCTCTCCTGTCGGCAAGGCCTGGATTACCCGGTCGGGAAAGGCGGTAATGTACACGATCAACGGCATCAAGTACGTGTCATCCCTTGCCCAGGTGAAGGGGGCCGTCTCGGGAGAGCGGAAGTATGCCAACGTGTCGATCATGAGAGAGATTACCGGGACCCCGGCCCTCTCCTCGTCTTCTCCGGGAGAGGTGGCGGCATGAGCGAATCCCGGAGTGTCTATGACGTAATCCCCCTCCGCGATCTCGATAAGATCAGCCGCCTGCAGGAAAAAGCGGGTGAACTGGAATACCAGGCTCACATGATGCAGGCCAAGGCGCAGGACCTCCGTGTCAAGGCGGACGATATCGTGACCGCCTATAAGGTCCGGGTCCAGCGCGAGGGTTGGGACGCCTGCAGGGCCGAGGCACAAGAGCAGAACATGCGATCGTGGTATTGTGATCCCCTTCCCGGCCAGGGGGTGCAGGCATGAGGATCACCATGTCAGGCGGGGGGGTATTCACACTCCCTGGCTGCCTGGCCCGATTCGGCGCGGGGTTCGGCATCATTGCGGGAGGATATGAACTCACGCACGTCATCAAGCGGGGCCGGCTCTTCAGGCTCACGGGTCCGGCGGGATGCAAACCGGAGCACCTGGGGATTGTCGACCGGATTGAGGTGTGACCATGACAGAATCACAGATCATCACGGTGAAGAAGATACTGGAAGGCTCCCCCTTCCAGGACAGCATCGAGATCGGGACCCCGGGGAAGGGTGGAGCAATCAAGATATGCGGCGACTTCTCCGATCCGGCCGGCTTCGAGACCCGTATTTATGAGGCTGTCCGCCTGCGGAAGGTGACCGGAGACCTCCTGGAGGGGGCGTGATGACTTCCCACGATCTCATTTTTTCCGAAATCACCGAATGGGTCCGGAACCACTGCGATCCACGACGGTCCCGCTGTCATTGCGGGCGGGATCTTCGTGGCGACCAGGTACTCGGCTATCCCCACGAGGCCGGGTGGCTGACGGATGAGGGCAGGATGTGGCTCTTCGCGCACTGCCCCGAGTGCGGGTATGAGATGGCACTCTGGAAGATGGGAATCACGCGGGACCATGACTTCCGCACCCCTCCCCCTCTCTCTGAAAGTGACCTCTGTGATCTTGCCTGGGCCGCACCGGACCCTGCAGGTGTCCGTGTGATCACTGCAAGGGGGAAGGGCGTATGAGCCAGGACGAATCCCTTACCTCATTCTTTGGGCCGGTGATCTCTGCATACACGCGGGCCGATGCCCTGCAGGACGGGGTCCTCGTGGAGATCCCCGCCGATCTCTGCCGGGAGGCGGGGTTCACCGTCCCGGTCGCCGTGACTGCGTCCGTGTGGGACCTGATCGACCCGGGCAACCTAGAGGAGATGCCGGGCCAGAGCGTGGAGGGGAGGATCTGGGACCTGCTCTGGATGTGCGGGTGTGCCGCCCGGTCCGCCCGGGGGCAGCACCGTTCCACGGTCCTGTTCAAATGTGCCTTCCTCATTTC
>JAKPSJ010000039.1 GCA_029555345.1 Methanobacteriota archaeon
ATGCCGTAACTGGGCTCGATCACGTGTGGTGTCACGTCCTCGCCCGGCACCTCGACAACCTCTTCGCGGACCTCGTATAGATCCGGCGGGACGAACACCTCTTCGCCCTCCACGGTGACCGTGATCCCGCCCTCTTTCGGGGCAGATGCCTCGAGGGCCTCAGCCACAGCCTTCGCCCTGCCGCGGAACAGGGGCCCGAGCCTGCCCAGGCGGGGCACGACCCTGACCCGGCTCTCCTTCCGGGGGGCGGGGTAGGAGATGAAGACGGAGAAACGTTCCCCGCTCTGCTTCTCGTGGGCCCGGAGGTCGTAGTCGGTCCGGTCCGCGATACCGACCGTCTCGACCCATCCGAACCTCCCGGAGTAGACCTCCGCGTCCCAGCAGTCCACAGCGTAGTGGGCCCTCTCTTCGGGGAGGTGCTGCCGGAAACGGAGCCTCTCGGGTCTCACCCCGACGGTCACCAGGAGGTCGTGGGTGAGCGCAAGGTAGTACGCGATGAAGCTGTGGGCGACGACGCCCGCGTCCACAGCCTCCTGCATGGTCATCTCGACTGCAGGGGTCCCCTCCTGCTGCTGCCTGATCCCGAGGAGAGGCATGCGGTACCCGCTGTAGCGGGAGAACCGGGGGTGCTCCTTCTTCTCGGGATGCACGAAGATCTCGGCCTCCGCCTGGGTGAACTCCCGGAGCCGGATCATCCCCTGCCGGGGCGATATCTCGTTCCGGTAGGATTTTCCGATCTGGACCGCCCCGAAGGGGAGCCTGTCCCGGTAGAACCTGAGCAGCCGGGAGAAGTCGGTGAACATCCCCTGGGCGGTCTCCGGCCGGAGGTAACCCTTTCGCTGGGAGCCGGGCCCGATGGAGGTCTCGAACATGAGGTTGAACGAGTAGACCTCGACCTCGCCGAGGATCTCGTTGCAGGCAGGGCACGGGAGGCCGGAAAGCAGGCGTGCGAGCTCTGCGGCGTCCATTGTCGATGCCCCGGCGATCCCCTCCCCCTCGGCCACGTGGTCTGCACGCAGGTATTCCCTGCAGTGCGGGCACTGGCACATCTTGTCGGAGAAGCCCTTGACGTGGCCCGAGGCGATGAATATCTCTTCCTGCCCGATGGTGGGGCACTCGATCTCGTAGTAGCCCTCCCCCACCACGTAGAACTCCCGCCAGACATCCTCGATCCGCCGTTTCATCATCGAGCCGAGCGGGCCGTAATCGATGAAACCGGCGACCGAACCGTAGCATTCGGATGTCGGCCAGATGAACCCCCTCCGCTTTGCGAGGTCCATTACCGCATCGTAAATATCGCTCATGGGCACTGGGTCACTCCCCCTTATATATGCCACTGCTGCCAGAAAAACCTGTGCGGGGTTCCTGGCAACCCACGACCCATAAAATATTTGTAGGAGGATGACCATCTCTTCAGATCATGACCCAATCCGGAAGGAATCCGGAGGATATCGGGCGAAAAGATAGCATTAAATACATTGTTGGGCATCTTATTCGGTAATCTGCCAGTGAGGCTTCATGCAGGAAGACAAGAGAAAGCAGGAACTCCTACAGTTGTTCTCGAACATCTCAGGGAAGACCAGGATCGTGGAGCCCATGAAGAAGATTCACGGCACCCTCCGGGACCGTGACGCCGTGGAGAGAGAGATCGCACTCGTCATGCGGGAGATCCTCGAGCAGGGCTTTTTCAAGACCAAGCTCAAGCCCATCCAGCTCGCCCGCCTCATCTCCTCGTACTATGCCGGCAAGAACGACACGGAGATAGCCCGGGAACTCGGCGACGAGAAACTCTCCAAGACCATTGCACGGGCACGGGTCCAGCTCAAGCTCTTCCGCGACCTCGACTTCAAGATGCCGTTCGACCAGAAACGCATGGAAGAGCTCCTCTCCTCGGGCAAGACGATGAAGGAGATCTCCGAGGAGCTGGGGATCAGCCCCTCCACCCTCCGCGAGTACCGCCACGTCATCGAGCAGAGGGACGATACCACTATCGACCCGTACCTCGAGCGGATCAGGGACGTGATGGAGGACCGGGACCTCTCCGAGCAGATGACCCGGAGTGCCACGAAGGACACCCTCGGCGAGTCGATCGACATCACGGAGGCCGAGTTGATCGACGTCACCTGAACCCGGGTGGCAGGATCGCAAATTATTTTTCTCCCCGCACCCTCTTCCGAAGAGATCGTTCTTTCGTGAGCGGAGGGATTCGAGAATGAAGATCACATGGCTTGGACATGCGTGC
>JAKPSJ010000085.1 GCA_029555345.1 Methanobacteriota archaeon
GCACGTCAGGTGTTACCGGGAATGCAGGAGGTTAATCCTATGAACGCCATCGTTTGGTATTTAACCACGGCCTTATTTGTTATATAGTAAGATAAATTATGTATTATTCAGGGAGAAAAATTTTTTTAGAGAGTATAAAATTTTGGGAAAAAGAAGAAATACATCACACTGTTTGCACATAGGTAAACAATGTCGACCTTTTAACATCCGGTTACGAATATCCAAATACCTCTTCCCCTCCCAAATTTCGAGAAGAGTATTTTCTTTAAGGTCGCCAAGTGTATATTTTCCCAGTGCATCGTTACAGCAAAGGCTCACCTTTCCATCCGGCCGGATATTTATCTGGGAAAATGGATAAATGCATGGTGAGCGGAGAAAATAAACCCTGCTTCTATTGGCGGCTAATCCAGCTCTTGTTGTCCGAATGGCGTCTTTTCGAACTATATTAATTTCAAGTTTTTCCGAGAATTCCGGGTTTTTTTCAATGAACGAGAGAATTTTTTTTACCGGTTCCGTGAAGATACGATCATTGTGATAGTTATCAATATGCAATCTGTTTATTGAGGGTAATATGCCTTCGAGATGCTTTTCAGAAAAGAGCGATCCATTTGAATACATCATAAAAAAGGCTTTTGGGAGCTTTTTCCGTGCATTTTGAATAAATTCGGTGATACGCTTGTCGAGTAGCGGTTCGTTATTGAGATTGAAACACACAGTATGATGATATTCAATTTCTGATAATTGATGAATAATTGAGGAAAAAAGATCCTCACTCAAAATAGATCCTCACTTATAAATGTCAATTTTCTCGGATCTGTGTGTCGATTGACTGGACAAAATGAACAATCACCATTACAACGATTTATTGTTTCTATCGTTATTTCCCGAAAAATTGGAAACGGGTGTTTATTCATTATTTCATGAATCATTCTCATCTCTGTCGAATCATGTAAACGATCATAAAGCAGACTGTGGATAGGACAGAAAGTTCTCTCATACAATCGAGGGAATTTCCTCTCGAGTACGATTTTTACCTCATCGATACCTGATTCTTTGTTGATAACGACCAATAAAAACCCTCAATATTTTCTCTCTTACTATTGATTATCTGATAAATGAAAACTTTTACGTTTAAAGAATAGATAATGATGTATTACCTTTTTCTACGCTGCCATGACCATCCTCCTCCGCTGTCGCCTCTGCAAGGGAACGGGTGAAATCCCGAACGAACAGTACAGGATAGCCCAGGAGCTGAAGTCTCACGACATCAAGAAGTACTTCCACATGCCGACAGAGGATGATATGACATCGACCGATGGTGTCTTTACCGATGCCTACGACAGCATCCCGGAAAGAGTCCAGTGCCCTGTCTGCGAGGGAGCAGGGACGGTCGCCTTCGACGAGGATGAGTGGGAACTCCAAGTTATCGATGACGAGGAAGACGTCGAGGGGTAATCCGGCACTCTATACCGTGTTTTAACGGCAGTTGGAACGATTGCCTCTCGATGATTTATCTCCACTTGTGACCGGGCCGGACTCGAGCAGACTCCACCCGCATGAAATAACGAGGAGGCCATTCGAGAGGCAAGTGGAATGCCTATCCCCTCACCATCCCCTCCATTCGACGAGCACCAGCAAAGTGATGGCAACCCACCGGGGTTTGGAGCGCCACCGCGATCCTCTTTGCTGCGCAAGAATCGTGTAAAGGACTGCAGCAGCCCTGTTCCCTCCTACTTTGCCAGGATCTTTCACTTTCCCCTTCCGACAGGAGGGGTCTTTTCATCCCGGCGACATATGTAAAACGTGATGGATCTTTTCCCTTCGCGAACAAGAGGGCTCTCTCGTGCTTGCGACCTGCTCGAAACGGGAGATCTTTTCTCATACTCTTCAGAGCACGAGCTCCCCCCCATCCCGGCGACCTGCCCGGATTCAGAGGTCCTTCAGCTTCATCCCGAAGACAGGGAGGAAGTCCTTCTTTCGTGACATAACGCCCGGAAGCCCGACAGGCTGATCGAGGTACCCGAGGGAGCTCAGCGTCGCATGGTCCCCGGCTGCGAACAGGTCACTGTGGTTCCCGATGATGTCGGTGAAAAGTGCCAGGCAGATATCGACTCCGTGCGCCTTCCGCAGTTTTTCCAGTTCTTCCCTGATCGCGCTCGCATGCCCTGCAGCATAGGCCCGGGACGCTGTCATCACCTGGGATATGATGACGTCCTTTCCAAACAGCGTGTAGCGTTTCGAATCCCGGGACAGGAGTACGTCGAGGGGGGTGTTCTCGATGTCCATGCCGTGGTAAATGAGACTCGCGCCGAAGTCCTGGATATCCGTTCCGGATACCCTGGCGAGGTACTCGGCTGCCGAGACGTCCTCCGGCGTGGTCGTCGACATCTTCAGGACGAGGGTGTCGGAGAGTATCCCGGCAAGGAGGATTCCTGCCGTGGCAGGTGCCGGGGGATTGCCCGATTCCATGAACTTTTGTGCGATTATCGTGGACGTGGAGCCGACCGGCTCGTTCTGGAACCGGACGGGCTTGAGGGTAGAGAGCGCTCCCAGGCGGTGGTGGTCGATCACCTCGAGGATATCGGCCGATTCGACCCCCTCCACCGCCTGCGAGTACTCGTTGTGGTCGAGCAGGATCACTTTCTTTTGCACATCGTCGAGGAACGTGTTCCGCGATATCATCCCGAGCAGGACACCGTCCTTCCCGACGACGCACGCCGCCCGGTACTTCGAATCCGTGACGAGCCTCTTTGCGTAAGCGACCGTGTCCTGCGGGGTCACGACCGGGACGTCGGTTGCAACGACCTCCCCTGCCGGGAGGGAGAGGTGCATCATCCTCCCGACCGAGAACGCGTCCAGCGGCGTCGCGAGGATGGAAGTCCCGCTCGCCCGTGCAGCCTCGCATACCCTCTCGCCGACGGGCGCACCTTCCGCAATCACCAGTGCTGCGATCCCTGCCGAGACGAGGGCGAGCTGGGTGGGTTCGTTGTCCCCGACGACCGCGATGTCCCGGGACGAGAGCCTGGAGAGGGCGACATGGAGTGCGTCGATGACGATGGATACGTTGCCGTGCAACGTATCAGCCCCCGCGTTGCAGACCCTGGCATCGAGGATGCGGGCGATGGTCGCGAGAGGTACCGGGCCGATGGTGAGGGGGGTACCTGTCCGGGGAGTCACGTATGCCCTGGCGAGCCCGTGCTCGGAGACGAGTCCCAGGAGGCGGTTGCTGCCGTCCACGACCGGGATGTTCCGCATGTCGTACTCGTCCATCAGGGACGCGACATCGACCGTGGGCATCTCAGCCGGGGCGCTCTTCGTGAACAACGACAGGATGTCTCCCACGCACGGCTCGACACTCTCGACGAGTGCCGGGGGTTCGAGGCCGAACGCGGAAAGGGCATAGAGGGCCTCGGACGTGAGCGGGCCGCATACGGCCGGGACATACGTCCCGTTCCCGCGGCGATTGCTGAACTCCGCATACCCGACGACGCTGGCGACACAATCCGTATCGGGTTGCCGGTGGCCGATGACGATGATAGTCTGCATGTTTTTGCTCCGCGGGACCGGGGAATATTCCGCTTGTCCATTCCACCGTCCCTTTGCGAAAGGAACAGTCCCGCGCCTTCCCAATCCCTTTCTATAGGTCGCGATGGCGTATATACGTTCCATTCGTGCGAGGGAATCGCCATTCCTGTGGAGATGGGGAAATGGCTCTTCGCTACCTGGTGCAGTGCACACACTATGATGGAGCGTCGTGTCTGCTCATATTGGAATGGAGAAATGGTTCTTCGCAACCTGGTCAGGGAGGAGTGCCGTGCTTGATTCGTTTGGGACTTCGCTATCTCGAAGAGGTTATGAAGTATGAGTGAGGGCAGTCGCCCCCATGCGCCAGTGCGATGCACCCTGCTGCCCCCGACGGGTGCCTAATCAGTAATCCAGTGACCGCCTCCCCCAATACCGTCACCGCGTGACTCGATCGGACCATGGCGGGCATCACTTCCATGAAATAGCGAAGGGATGGTTACCTCGGGTGCACAGGATTCTCACCATACCGAGGTTCGCCACTCACGGGATACCGTGTGAACGAAAAAAAACATCCATGACGCCTCTCGCAACAGACTCGACGCATAAAAACACTCATGCTACTTCTGGCAAAAGGCCCGACGTATGAAAATGCGACGGCATTTTCATAGAAGATTGAATTGATGAACTCCCGCAGAATCGTAGTCCGAGGGAAATGGCGTTACAGAGCATCTCTCCAAACAGGAACCCCAATGGCCATTCATTTACGGAGTTGCATCTTCACGACTCGACTCCCCCTAAAACGGGACACTCCATCCGTGGCCTTGGGGACGACTGGATCGTTCACCTATCCCCCCTTAACTTGGGCACACAACGTCGTCCACGTGACTCCCGATACCCCTGCTCTGGCCCTCCCCATACCCTGAGGCACACCCCTATATTGTCCGGCGTCCACATGATACACTCGAAACCGGATGAAGAAGCTCATCATCAGGGGCGCGCGGCAGCACAACCTCAAGAATATAACCGTGGAACTGCCGCGCGACAAGTTCATCGTCATCACGGGCGTCTCGGGCTCCGGCAAGTCGACGCTCGCCTTCGATACCATCTATGCCGAGGGGCAGCGCCGGTACGTCGAGTCGCTCTCTGCCTATGCCCGCCAGTTCCTCGGCCTGATGCACAAGCCCGACGTCGACGCGATCATCGGGCTCTCGCCTGCGATCTCCATCGAGCAGAAGAGCACCAGCAAGAACCCGCGGAGCACCGTAGGGACCGTGACCGAGGTCTACGACTACCTCCGGCTCCTCTTCGCCCGGATAGGTGTCCCCTACTGCCCCGAGCACGGCACCCGCATCGAGGCCCAGTCCCCGGAGAAGATCGCGGACAGGGTCCAGGCAGAGATGGGAGGCACCGTCACAATCCTTGCACCCGTCATCAGGCAGAAGAAGGGGACGTACCAGCAGCTCCAAAGAGACCTGAACAGGGAGGGTTACACCCGGGTCCGCATCGACGGGGAGATCCACCGGACCGACGAGGAAGTCGCGCTCGGGAGGTACAAAAAACACGACATCGACGTCGTCATCGACAGGCTGGACGCGTCCGACCGCTCGCGGCTCACAGAGGCTTGTGAAAACGCCCTGAAGAAGTCCCAGGGACTCGTGATCGCCCTGCCTGCCGGGGGGGAGGAGCGGATATTCTCCTCGCTCCTCGCCTGCCCCGTCTGCGGCCTGACGTTCGAGGAGCTGCAGCCCCGGATGTTCTCCTTCAACAGCCCGTTCGGGGCCTGCGAAGAGTGCAACGGGCTTGGGATCAGGATGGAGTTCGACCCCGGCCTCATCGTCCCGGACCCCTCGAAGTCGATCGCCGAGGGGGCAGTCGCCCTCTACCGGAACTTCCTCGATGGGTACCGGAACCAGTACCTCGGGGCAGTCGCCCGCCATTACGGGTTCTCCGTCCTGACGCCGATTGCGGACCTCTCTCCCGAGCAGTACAGGGTCCTCATGTACGGCTCGGATGACCGGATCCGTTTCTCCCTCAACACGAGGAACGGGGACGCGCAGTGGGCCCATACGGGCGAGTGGGAGGGGCTCGTCCCGCAGTCGGAGCGGCTCTACCACCAGACCAAGTCGGAATACAGGAAGCGGGAACTCGAGAAGTTCATGCGGGTATCCGAGTGCCCCCGCTGCAGGGGAAAACGGCTCAAGGAGAAGGTGCTCTCGGTCCGGATCGCCGGAAAGTCCATCGTGGACGTCACCGACATGCCGGTCAGCAGGGCTATCGAGTTCTTCTCGGGCCTGGAACTGACCGACAGGGAGCAGGAGATCGCCCGCCAGGTCTTGAAGGAGATCGCATCGAGGCTCGACTTCCTCGAGCAGGTGGGCCTTGGGTACCTCACCCTCTCGCGCAGCGCCGGCAGCCTCTCCGGCGGGGAGGCCCAGAGGATCCGGCTCGCGACGCAGATCGGCTCGAACCTGATGGGAGTCCTCTACGTCCTCGACGAGCCGTCGATCGGGCTCCACCAGAGGGACAACCAGAAGCTCATCGATACGCTCCGCCGGCTCCGTGACCTGGGCAACACCCTTATTGTCGTGGAACACGACGAAGACACGATCAGGAACGCGGACTGGGTCGTCGACATGGGGCCGGGTGCAGGGATACACGGGGGGTACGTTGTTGCCGAGGGGACGCCGGGGCAGATAGCGGAGACCCCTGGGTCCCTCACCGGCCAGTACCTCGCCGGGACACTCAGGATCGATGTCCCGCAGGCGAGGAGGAAGAGCGGGAAGTTCCTGCATATCAAGGGGTGCAGCGAGAACAACCTCAAGGACATCGATGTCCACATCCCCCTCGGGGTCTTCACCGTTGTCACCGGTGTCTCCGGCTCCGGGAAATCGACCCTCGTCTACGACACCCTCTACAGGGCCCTGCAGAAGGCGATCTACCGCTCCCGCGTGAACCCGGGGAAGTACACGGGGCTCGGGATGGATGCCCCTGTCGACAAGGTCATCGTGATCGACCAGAGCCCGATAGGGAAGATGCCGCGGAGCAACCCTGCGACCTATACCAAGGTCTTCGACGAGATCCGACGGGCCTTTGCAGGGACGAAGGAGGCGAAAGCGAGGGGGTACAAGCCGGGCAGGTTCTCGTTCAACCTCAAGGGCGGCCGCTGCGAGGCGTGCGAGGGCGACGGCCTGATAAAGATCGAGATGAACTTCCTGCCCGACGTGTACGTCGAGTGCGAGGAGTGCAAGGGGACACGGTATAATAGGGAGACGCTCGAGGTGAGGTACAGGGGAAAGACCATCGCCGAGGTCCTCGACATGACCGTCGAGGAGAACCTCGAACTCTTCGCAAACATCCCCTCCATCCGGCACAAGCTCGAGACGCTTTCTGCCGTCGGCCTCGAGTACATCAAGCTTGGCCAGAGTTCCACGACGCTCTCCGGGGGGGAGGCCCAGCGGATCAAGCTCACGCGGGAGCTCTCCAAGCGAGGCACGGGCAGGACTATCTACCTCCTCGACGAGCCGACCACGGGCCTCCACTTCCACGACGTCAAGAAACTGATAGCAGTTCTGAACGAGCTGGTGGACAAGGGGAACACCGTCGTCGTCATCGAGCACAACCTCGACGTGATCAAGTCTGCAGACCACATCATCGACCTCGGGCCCGAGGGCGGCGACGAGGGGGGATACGTCGTCGCGACCGGGACACCCGAAGACGTCGCGAGGAGCCCCGGGAGTCACACCGGCAGGTTCCTCCGGAAGATGCTCGAGCGTGCATGAAAGACCCGTCGTCCCTCCCGAAGCTCCCCGGCTGCTACATCTTCAGCGATCCAGGAGGGACGGTCATCTACATCGGGAAGGCGAAGGACCTCAGGAAGCGGGTCTCGAGTTACTTCTCGCGCCGCGACCACGACAGGAAGACTGCCCGCATGGTGAGCCTCGTTTCGGACATCGACTACATCGTCACGAAGAACGAGGTCGAGGCGCTCATCCTGGAAAACAGCCTCATCAAGACAAACCAGCCCCGCTTCAACATCAACCTCCGGGACGCAAAGCAGTACGCGTTCATCCACCTCACCGACGAGGAGTTTCCCCGGATCTGCATCGCCCGGACGAGGGGCGAGGGAGGGGCCTATTTCGGACCGTTCACGTCTGGAGCGGAGAGGGACCACGTCCTCTCTGTCGTGAAGAAGGCGTTCCGGCTCAGGAGCTGCCGGATGCTCCGGAAGAGGGGGTGCCTCCGGGCATCCCTCGGGACGTGCAGCGCACCGTGCAAGGGCATGGTCACGCGGGAAGAGTACGCCGGGCTCGTGAAACAGGCCTCCCTGGTGCTGAAGGGGAACGCCCCCGACCTGGTGAAAGCACTCCGTTCCGAGATGGAGGAGCGGTCGCGGGCATGCGACTTCGAACGGGCGATCCTGCTGCGCGACCGGATTGGGGCGCTCGAACACCTCTCCCGCAGGCAGGACATCGCGCGGAAGAGGGATACCGACGAGGACATCGTCAACTACATCCTGCACGACGGGACCGTGTACCTGATGCTCTTCTCGGCGTCGCGCGGGACTCTCTGCAACAAGAAGGAGTTCGTCTTCGAGGGGGGCGAAGACTTCCTCGAGGAGTTCCTGGTCCAGTACTACTCGGATGTCGCCCCTCCAGGTGAACTCGTCCTCCCGGTCCACCCCGGCGCCGAAATGGAGGAGTTCCTCTCTCTCCGGAGGGGGCAGAAGGTGACCGTGACAGTGCCCAGCATCGGCGCGAAGAAGCGCCTCCTCGACCTCGTCAGGACGAACATCGAGGTCGCGCACTTCGGCGAGGAGATCAAGCTCGAGGAGCTCCGGGAGAAACTGGGGCTCGACGAGGTGCCCCGCGTCATCGAGTGCTTCGATATCTCCCACCTCTCGGGAACGGAGGTGGTGGGATCGATGGTCCAGTTCCGGGACGGGCGCCCTGACAAGAGGAACTACAGGCGGTTCCGCATCAGGACCGTGGAAGGGATCGACGACCCCGCTGCGATCGCAGAAGTCGTCGAGAGGAGGTACAGCCGCCAGGTGAGGGAGGGAAGGGAGCTCCCCGACCTCGTGATGGTCGACGGCGGGGTGACGCAGCTTCGCGCGGCACTCTCCCGGATGAGGGGCCTTGGCATCGACATCCCCCTCGTCGCCCTCGCGAAGAGGGAGGAGAAGGTCTACGTCCCGGGTTCTGCGTATCCCCTGCCCATCAAGAAGAACGAGAAGGCATCGCTCTTCCTCCAGGAGATCCGGGACGAGGCGCACAGGTTCGCCATCACCTACCACAGGCTCCTCCGTTCGAAGAAGGCGGTATCGTGACCGGGTTCTCCCTCAAGTCTGCTTTTTCGCCACGCGGTTCCCAGCCGGAGGCGATCGAGAGGCTCGTCTCCGGCATCGAGGCAGGCCACCGGTTCCAGACGCTGCTCGGCGTGACGGGCTCGGGAAAGACGTTTTCCATGGCGAACGTCATCGCCAGGGTCCAGAGGCCGACGCTTGTCATCGCCCACAACAAGACGCTCGCTGCCCAGCTCTGGAACGAGTTCCGCGAGTTCTTCCCTGACAACAGGGTCGAGTACTTCGTCTCTTACTACGACTACTACCAGCCGGAGTCCTACATCCCCCAGAAGGACCAGTACATCGAGAAGGACGCGCAGATCAACCCGAAGATCGAGATGCTGCGCCTCTCCACGACGGCCTCGCTCCTCTCGCGCCCGGACACCATCGTCGTCGCTTCCGTCTCCTGCATCTACGGCCTCGGCAGGCCCGAGCACTTCCGGGACCTCGGGTTCGAGGTGAAGGTCGGCGACAGGCTCTCCCGGAGGGAGATCGTCGAGAAGCTGGTCACTGGCCTCTACGAGCGAAACGACATCGAGCTGCAGCCCGGGAGGTTCCGGGTCAGGGGTGACACGATCGACATCGTGCCCGGCTACTCGAGCGATATCATCAGGATCGAGCTCTTCGGCGACGAGGTGGACCGGGTCCTGGAGATCGAGAGAACATCGGGGAGGACAATCGAGGAACTCCGGTACTTCCACGTCTACCCTGCACGCCACTACGTGATCCCCGAGGACGTCCAGAGGCGCGCCATTTCCTCCATCCGCCAGGAACTCGCCGGGAGACTGCCTGAACTCGGGCCGCTCGAAGCCCACCGACTCGAGCAGAGGACGCTCTATGACCTCGAGATGATCGAGGAGACCGGGTCGTGCAAGGGGATCGAGAACTACTCGCGCCACTTCGACTTCCGGAAGCCCGGAGAGAGGCCTTACTGCCTCCTCGACTACTTCCCGAAAGACTTCCTGATGTTCATCGACGAGAGCCACCAGACGATCCCCCAGCTGCACGGCATGTACCACGGGGACCGTTCGCGCAAGAAGGCCCTCGTGGACTACGGGTTCCGGCTCCCGAGTGCGTACGACAACCGCCCGCTCAT
>JAKPSJ010000099.1 GCA_029555345.1 Methanobacteriota archaeon
CCAGACGCCGGGGAGGGCTGTGGAGGCCATGTGCGCCTACTTCAACGAGTATGCCGCGAACCACGGGAGAGGGTCACACCACCTGGCGCGGAGGACGACAGAGGAGTACGAGAGGACCCGCGGGGTGCTGGGCAGGTTCCTCGGCGTTGCACCGGAGACTCTCGTATTCACCCGGAACACGACAGAGGCCATCAACCTCGTCGCGGCAGGCCTCGCCTGGGAGAGGGGCGACGAGGTCGTCACCACCGCGCTCGAGCACCACGCCAATCTCCTGCCCTGGATGAACCTGGAGAAGAGGGGTGTCCGGACCGTGGTCGTCCCCCAGCGTAGCGGGATGATCGACCCTGCCGACGTCGAGGATGCATTGACGGAGAGGACGCGGCTCGTCGCCGTCACCCACGTGACCAACGTCCTCGGGACGGTCCAGCCCGTGGAGGAGGTGGCGGAGATCGCCCACGACCGGGACGTCCCCGTCCTCCTGGACGCGGCCCAGTCCATCGGGCACATCCCTGTCGACGTGGGGACGTTCGACTTCGCAGCCATCCCGGGGCACAAGGGCCTGCTCGGACCCCAGGGGACTGGGGCCCTGTACGCAGCAGACCTCTCGTCGCTCTCGCCATCCTGCCTCGGGGGCGGCATCGTCGAAGAGGTCACGCTCGAGGGATTCTCGCTCCTCCCCCCTCCCGCCCGGTTCGAGGCGGGGACACCCAACATCCCCGGGGTGATCGGGCTCGGCGCCGCGATCGGGCTCGTCGAGGAGCTCGGGGTCGAGGCCATCCACGGGCACGAGACCCGCCTGGCGGAGGTGGCCCACGACGGCCTTTCGCGGATCCCCGGAGTGGCCGTCTACAGCCCCCGGGGGTCGCCTGTCATCTCCTTCAATGTCGGCGGCATGTCCCCCCACGCGTGCGCAGGAGCCCTGGACAGCAGGAGAAAGATCTGCGTCCGCTCGGGCTTTCACTGCGCCCAGCCGCTGGCGTCGTCCCTCCATCCCGAGGGGACTGTCAGGGCGTCGTTCGGGTGCTACTCCACGGAGGAGGAGGTGCAGGCCCTCGTCGAGACCGTCGGGGAGCTGGCAGATCTCGCCATGATCCTCGGTTGAACACCCGGAGCGTTCCACCAGGGCCAGGACTGCGGGGAAAGGCCGCAGGGAAGTCCTTTGGCAGCACCCTTTTGCAGTCTTCTGTGGCAGGATACCACTCGTCCACGGATCTTGTGAAGGTTTTATCTTTCTGATAGACCCTTCATTATGATACACTAGCGAGTGTGACTGAGAGGCCAAAAGTGACCGACTCAAGATCGGTTCTCGCAGGAGTTCGCAGGTTCGAATCCTGCCACTCGCATTTCGGCGTCGAGATCTAGATTTTTCCCTCTTCGTCGTTTCAAGTGGGTATATTGAATTCAAGTTGACAGCACCCGATACGGATCATTGCGATGTTCCTGGTTTCCGAGTCCCTGAACCACCGCCGGGGCGCCCTTCGGGGGCGGCGGGGTTCCTCGCATCGGGGGTGTGGGGGTGGTAACCCCCACTCATACTCACTTACATACCCACTCAAAATAGCGAAGAACCGTTCTGGATCGATTTGAACCCCAAGATTCCCAATCGAGTACACCGAAGTCATCTGTTAACGTTGGTGCACAGGAGTGGGAAAACGGGACAGAGTGGAACGTGATGCATATCGAAAAATATCGAAAAATGTTCACGAGTCGGGTGAGGATTCGGACACCCGCTGGAGGGATCTCTCTCGTGAGTGTCAATCGATTCTGGCCTTGAACCCGCTCCCATTGGTCGCTCGGGGCACATCGGCCAGGTCCGCCCTGCCATCGGTTTATTGAGCCCCTTGCACCACCTCATCCCCACCCCGGCCCGCGTGCCGTGCCAGGCGACACCGTCCCTGGACACCACCCTTAATCTCTTCCGGCGAGAAAACGGGTGACCGCATGTTGCAACCTCTTGATGTGGACCGTTGGGAGAAGGAGAGGCGTGCGAGCCTCGACGATGCGAAGGATTCTGCCGCCCGGATTATCAGGGAAGTGCGGGAGGGGGGTGACGAGGCCCTCCTCCGGATGGCACGCAAGCACGAACCGGCGTGCACCTCGGTCAGGGTCATGCCCGAGGAGGTCGACGCGGCTTACGAGGAGGTCGACGACCGGCTGGTAGAGAGCCTGATCGAGGCGGAGGCGCGGATCACGAGGTTCCACGAGCTCCAGAAGGAGAGAGGGCTCTGGCTCGAGGAGGTCGAGCCGGGCATCGTGCTCGGCGTCAAGACCACCCCGCTGGACAGGGTCGGGCTGTACGTCCCCGGCAGGCGGGCGGCGTACCCCTCCACGGCCCTGATGGACGCGGTGCCGGCGAAGGTCGCCGGGGTGAAGGAGATGTGCGCATGCAGCCCGCCCCCGGTCCTCCCCCTCACCCTCGTCGCCCTCGACATCGCCGGAGTTGAGGAGATCTACCGGATCGGTGGTGCCCAGGCCGTGGCTGCGATGGCGCTCGGGACGGAGACTATCCGCCCGGTCCAGAAGATCGTCGGGCCCGGGAACGTGTACGTGACGGCAGCGAAGATGCTCCTCCGCGAGCACGCCGAGATCGATTTCCCGGCAGGCCCAAGTGAGATCGGCGTCATCGCGGACGGCACGGCGAACCCGTCGTTCATCGCTATCGATATCCTCGCCCAGGCAGAGCACGACCCGGATGCCGCGTGCGTGCTGGTGACGACCGACAGGGCGCTCGCAGAGAAAGTCGGGCAGGAGGTCGGGAGGCTCTGCGCCGGGTCACCCCGGAAGGACATCATCGAGAGGGCCCTCACCCATTCCGGGTACGTCATCGCGCCGGACATGGACGAAGCGGTCCGCATGATGGACCGGATCGCCCCCGAGCACCTCTCGATCCAGGTCGGGAACCCGCTCGAGGTCCTCTCTGCTGTCAGGCACGCAGGCTCGATCTTCGTCGGGCCCTACACGCCGGTCGCTGCCGGGGACTACGCGTCCGGCACGAACCACGTCCTGCCCACGGCAGGCTATGCCAGGATGTACTCGGGCCTGAACGTCTCGCATTTCTGCAAGTCGTCCACTGTCCAGATAATCGACAGGGAGGGGCTCGAGGCGATCGGTGACATCATCGAGACGATCGCGGACGCAGAGGGCCTCAATGCCCACGCCGAGTCCGTGCGCATCAGGCGGAAGGGGCAGTAACAACTTTTTCCACGTGCATTGCAGCCTGCCCGGGCCGGCCATACGGTTGCATGGGGTCGTTCTCTCCTCTCCTCTCGTGCGATAGGGGGGCGCCAGGATCTTTTTGCCCAATTTATCCCCCCGAGGGTACGCAAGGACGCGTCAGGGCGCATAGTTCACCATTAAGAGCTATGCCCCCTCTTTCCTGTACAGGGAGACGTGCGAATGGCAATCGACTGGTACATGGATTTCGTGGATACGACGTATCGGCCCGGAAAAGACGAGCTCGTGGCTCTCTTCTCCTTCGAGCCGGCGGCGGGGATCACCAGGGAGGAGGCAGCGGGCAGGATAGCCTCGGAGAGTTCCACGGGGACGTGGACGACTCTCCATACCCTCCCGGAACGGATGAAGGACCTCCAGGCGACCGTCTTCGACATAGACGGGGACTACGCGTACATCGCCTATCCCCTGGACCTCTGGGAGGAGGGAAACGCGGCCCAGCTGCAGAGCGGGATCGCGGGGAACATCTTCGGCATGAAGGCTCTCCGGGACCTCCGGCTGATCGACGTCAGCCTCCCGCAGGAGTACATCCGCCATTTCCAGGGCCCGCACTTCGGGATGGAGGGTATCCGCAAGATGATGGGGGTGCACGGCCGGCCCCTCACGGGGGCGGTCCCGAAGCCCAAGGTGGGATTCTCCGCGAAGGAACACGCGGAGGTCGCGTACGAGACGTGGATGGGCGGGTTCGACTTCGCCAAGGACGACGAGAACCTGACGTCCACCTCCTTCAACAGGTTCGAGGACCGGGTCAGGGAGATGACGCGGATGCGGGACCGCGCCGAGGAGGAGACCGGGGAGACGAAGTCTGCGCTCCTCAACATCACGGCCGATACCGAGACGATGAAGAAGCGTGCCGACCTGCTCGCGGGGTCGGGGTGGAACT
>JAKPSJ010000123.1 GCA_029555345.1 Methanobacteriota archaeon
CCCGAACTGGGCGAATTCCTCTGAATTCCTGGCCGTCTGAACCATTAAGAGGGAAAACGACCAATACTTAGTGTGACGGTCAGGAATTTCAATACATTTTTCACGGGGAGGTGAGTGATTGACCGAGACGTATGACGCATCGCATATCACCGTACTTGAAGGCCTGCAGCCGGTACGGGAACGACCGGCCATGTATATCGGGAGTACCGATGCGAGAGGGCTCCACCATCTCGTGTATGAAGTGGTGGACAACTCGATCGATGAAGCCCTTGCCGGGTACTGCACCCGCATCGCGGTGACGATCAACAAGGACGGTTCCATTGCGGTGGAGGACAACGGGCGGGGAATTCCTGTCGACCGGATGGAGAAGAACGGAAAGTCTGCCCTCGAAGTCGTACTCACCGTCCTCCATGCGGGGGGAAAATTCGACAAGGCGACCTACCAGGTCTCGGGGGGCCTCCATGGGGTCGGAGTATCGGTCGTCAATGCCCTGTCAAGCTGGCTTGAGGCCCGGGTGTACCGCGAGGGAAACATCTACGAGATGCGGTTTGCCCAGGGGAAGGTCCTCTCGGCCCCCTCGCAGCGCGAGGAGACCTGGCCCGAGCTGCTCACCCGGTACCAGGCCTGGTATGGTGAAATGGCACCCCTCCCGGCCGACAAGCCGGTTCCCGGCGACCAGCAGGGTGACCTGAGGCGGGAGTTCCTCTCCCGCTGCGGATCGAGGATGACGGGTACCCGGATTACCTTCATCCCTGACAAGACGATCTTTGAGACGACCCAGTTCGATTACGATCTCCTCTCCCACCGGCTCAGGGAGCTCGCCTTCCTGAATGCGGGCCTCACCATCATCATCACCGATGAGCGGACCGGGGATCATGTCAGCTACTGTTATGCCGGGGGCCTGTCGGAATTCGTGGGGTACCTGAACGAGGGGGCGGAATGCATCCACCCCGCCCCGATCTACATCTGCCGGAAGGACGAGGAGAATAAAGTCGAGCTCGAGGTGGCGATGCAGTATACCACGGGATACGATGAGAAGATCTTCAGCTACGTCAACTCCGTCAATACCCGGGAGGGCGGGACCCACCTTGAGGGATTCAGGAGCGCCATCACCCGTGCCATCAACATCGTTGCAAAGCGGAACGGCCTGATCAAGGAGAACGCCACGATCACGCTGCGGGGCGAGGATGTCAGGGAAGGCCTGACCTCGGTCGTCTCGGTCAAGATGGCGAGCCCGCAGTTTGAGGGGCAGACCAAGATGAGGCTGGGGAACAGCAATGTGAAAGGGATCGCCGACTCCCTCGTTTATGCCGCACTCACCGAATATTTCGATGAGAACCCCAAGGTGCTCCAGGCCATCGTGGAGAAGGCGCTGTCTGCGGCAAAAGCACGGGAGGCTGCAAGGAACGCCCGTGAGCTTGCCCGGCGGAAGAGCACACTTGAGAGTGCAGGCCTGCCCGGCAAGCTGGCAGACTGCTCCGAGCGTGACCCGAAAAAGAGCGAGATCTATATCGTGGAAGGAGATTCGGCAGGCGGGAGCGCCAAGCAGGGAAGGGACCGGAAATTCCAGGCCATCCTCCCGCTGCGGGGGAAGATC
>JAKPSJ010000127.1 GCA_029555345.1 Methanobacteriota archaeon
CTGAGAGTCGCAGGCTGGGTCGACGCGATCGTCCTGCCCGAGCTCCCGGACGCACGCCGCCAGAGGTTCATGGAACAATATGGGTGCTCCCCCATCCATGCCCGCACGCTGACAGGGGATATCCGGATCGCGGAGTTCTACGAGGAGGTTGCCGGGATCGACCCGGCCCTCGCCGCCACGTGGATTGCAGACACGCTCCTCGGGGAGCTCAATTACAGGGGCATGTCCATTTCTGCCGTCCCCCCTGCGATCTTCTCCCGGCTCCTCTCCCTGGTCCGGTCTGGGGTCATGACGGATCGAAATGGCGTCGACGTCCTGCGCGTTCTCCTCGACGAATTGAAGGAGAGTGGGGCCTGCGAGACACCGGAAGAGTGCGTCGAGAGGCTGGGCCTACGGGCCATCCCGGCCGGGGCCGCCGGTGGTGACGACCCGGTCGCCACCGCTGCCCGGGAGGCGCTTGCCGAGAACCCGCGCGCCGTGGATGACTTCAGGAACGGCAGGAAAGAGGCCCTCAATTTCCTCGTCGGCCAGGTCATGAAGAAGACGAGGGGGTGTGCGAAACCTGCAGACGCGAACCAGGTCCTCGTCCGCCTCCTCGAGAAGGGCGAGTGACTCATCCATGCACCTCATCGTGGCAGAGAAGGACATATCGGCGCGGAGGATTGCCTCGATACTCGCCGGGGAAAGAAAAGTCCAGGTATCCAGGGACGGCGGTACCTCCAGTTACAGTTTCGACGGGACTACGGTCATCGGCCTCCGCGGGCACGTGGTGGAAGTCGATTTCACCGGGGAGTACTCGAACTGGCGTGACGAGTCCCGGACGCCGCGCAGCCTGATCGACGCCCCCACGGTCAAGGTCCCGACGGAAAAGAAGATCGTCGCGCTGCTCCAGAAACTCGCGAGGAAGGCCACGCGAGTGACGATTGCGACCGACTTCGATACGGAGGGGGAACTCATAGGGAAGGAAGCCTACGAACTCGTCCGGGCAGTCAACCCATCGGTCCCTGTCGACAGGGTCCGGTTCTCCGCCATAACGCCCGGCGAGATCAGGCACGCGTTCTCGTCGCCGACCGAGATCGACTTCGCCCTGGCATCCGCGGGCGAAGCCCGCCAGGTTATCGACCTGATGTGGGGGGCGTCCCTGACGCGATTCCTCTCGCTCGCGGCGAGAAGGGGAGGGTCGAACATCCTCTCCGTCGGCAGGGTCCAGAGCCCGACACTCGCGATGATTGTTGATCGGGAACGGGAGATCGAGGCATTCCGGCCGGAGAAGTACTGGCAACTCCATCTCCTGACCGAGAAAGGAGGCGAGGAGATCGAGGCACGCCATACCACGTCCCGTTTCCATGACTACCTGGATGCCCTTGCCGCAAAGGAGAGGAGCGTCCCGCCCCTCGTCGTGACCAGCGTGAAGGAAGGGACAAAAGTCGACCGTGCCCCCTCTCCCTTTGACACGACCTCCTTCATCGTTGCCGCGGCACGCCTTGGATTTTCTGCAGCGAATGCCATGCGCATCGCAGAGGAGCTGTACATGAACGGGTACATCTCCTATCCCCGGACGGACAACACGGCCTACCCCCCAACCCTCGACCTTTCCCAGGTCCTCTCCTCGATCCTGCCGACGGTCTTCCGGCCCGACGTGGAGTGGGTGATGGCAAACCAGAGGGCTGTCCCCACGCGGGGGCAGAAGACGAGCACCGACCACCCCCCCATCCACCCGACCGGGCCGGCAAGCCGGCAGGAACTGGGAGAGGAAAGGTGGAGGGTGTACGAACTCGTCGTCAGGCGGTTCCTTGCCACACTATCTCCGGACGCCCGCTGGAAGACGATGAAGATCATGCTCTCTGCCGGAGGCGAGCCCTACACGGTCACCGGCGGCCAGATTACCGAGCCCGGATGGAGGAAGGTCTACCCGTTCAGTGCCGCCACGGAGTACCTGCTGCCGGAGCTCGAAGAGGGGGAGGTCCTCCCGCTCCGCGAGGTCCGGATGGAGGAGAAGGAGACCCAGCCCCCTCCGCGGTTCACGCAGAGCCGGCTCATCCAGAGGATGGAAGAACTCGGACTGGGGACGAAGAGCACGCGGCACGAGGTTATCCAGAAGCTCATATCGCGGAAATACGTCGAGGGGAACCCCCTGCGACCCACTCTCGTCGGGCGGGCGGTGATAGAGAGCCTCGAGAACCATGCCGACACGATCACCCGGCCTGAGATGACCCAGACACTCGAAAGCCACATGCAGCAGATAAAGGAGCGGGCCAGGGAGGGCGGCGATGTTGTCCGGGAGTCCCGGGGTATGCTGCACGAGGTCTTCGACCAGCTCGAGGCGCACGAGGAGGAGATCGGGGAGGAGATCCGGGAGCAGACCGCAGAGGAGCTGAGGCTCGGGCCATGCCCCATCTGCGGGCACGACCTGCGCATCCACCATGTCCGGAACCATACCCAGTTCATCGGCTGCACGCATTACCCTGAGTGCACCTTCAACATCGGCCTCCCGGCGACGATGTGGGGGTACGCAGTCCGCATGGATGCGACATGCCCCGAGCACGGTCTGCACCACGTCCGCCTCGTCAGAAAGGGCTCGCGCCCGTGGGAGATCGGCTGCCCGCTCTGTCACCATATCGAATCGCTCCGCGAGACACTGTACCTCCTCCCCTCGGCAGGTGGAGATCTCGTGGCAAAGATGGTTGCAGCCCGGCTCTACTCGGTCCAGGACCTCCTCCAGGTATCTGCAGAAAAGCTTGCCGAAGCCCTCGCGATCCCCCTACCTCTCGCCCAGCAGCTCCAGAAGGAGGCAGGGGAAGCCCTGGACCTGCTCAGGCGGAGGTCCGACTGCAGGAAGTTTGTCCGATCCCACGTCGCGCCGCGCAAGGGGAGGAGCCCGGCCGCCATCGTAAAGAAACTCGCTGCTGCCGGCATCAACGGGATAGACGATCTCGGCCGGGCTGACCCCTCTGTCCTCAGGGAGACCGGCCTCCCACAAAAGGAGATAGAAGCGCTCCAGGCCGAGGCCCGCCGGGAGGCAGGCGAGCGCCTCCTGAAGAGCATCGGGATCCCCCCTGCAAGCCTCAGGAAATACCTCGCTGCAGGGTTTTATACTCCGGATTCGCTCCTCTGCGTCCACCCCCTCTTCATAGCGGAAAAGACAGGGATATCTCCGGACACCGTTTTCAGGCACGTGGAGGCCGTTGCAGGCCAGATGGGAAGACCTGCCCCGGCACGCGTCGCATCCGCGAAGTTCAAGCGGGGAAGGGAAGACCTCCTCTCCCTGCCCGGTATGACCCCCCAGGTCTACGAACGGCTCCTGTCTGCCGGCGTTTACGACAGGGAAACCCTGCATGGACTCGACGAATCGCTGATCGCTGTCAGGTCCGGACTCCCCCGCCAGAAGATTGCCGCTCTTCGGAAGGCTGCCCCCCTCATAAAGAAGAAAAGGTCCGGAGAAGACATCATAGTGATCTAGGGAGGAGCCTGTCCATGCATATCAACTGGAAGAGCTGGACCCACGTGACCAAACTCGACCCTGACAAGCATCTTGCGCCCGAGCAGATCCGGGAGGTCGTCACGAGCGGGACGGATGCCCTGATGCTCTCGGGGACTCTGAATGTGACCCGGAAGAATATGCAGGAGCTCCTGCGGCAGGTCGCCGAGTACGGCCTGCCCCTCGTCGTCGAACCGGCCTGCCCCGAGGCGGTCATCGACGATGGATTCGACCTCCTCTTCGTCCCGAGCGTCATGAACAGCCGGAACGTGGAATGGATCGTGGGGAAGCATACCCAGTGGGTGGCCCAACACGAGATCGATTGGGACCACGTGGTCCCCGAGGCTTACATCGTCCTCAACCCGGACTCTTCCGTTGGGAGGGTCACTGACGCAAACTGCGCCATCACGGCCAGGGAGGCTGCAGCGTACGCGATGGTCGCAGACCGGTACTTCCACTTCCCCATCATCTATATCGAGTATTCGGGAAGATACGGGGATCCCAGGGTCGTCAGGGCTGTGTGCGAGGCACTCGACTCCGCTGTCCTCTACTACGGAGGGGGGATCGATTCGCCGGAGAAGGCTGCCGAGATGGCCCGTTACGCCGACACGATCGTCGTCGGCAACGCCGTCTACGAGAAGGGTATCGATGTCCTGAAAGCGACTGTGAACGCCGTTTCGTGAACCGGGCCGGACAAAAGGATGCCCGATATTTCGTTTGTCCTGGTCGAGCCGCTCTACGAGGGGAATGTGGGGTTCGCAGCCCGGGCAATCAAGAACTTCGGGTTCTCCCGGCTCGTGCTTGTGGACCCCTGCCCCCTCTGCGACGACGCGCTCGCCCGGGCTGCACACGCCTCCGACGTCCTGAAGGCAGCCCGGACCTGCTCCCTCGAGGAGGTCTTTTCCGAAAGCGACATCACGGTCGCGACTACGGGCGAGGTCGGAAAGACGATCTGCCACCCGATGAGGATGCCCTACTGCTCGCCGCGCGAGCTGCGCGGGATGCTCTCTCGTGTGGAGGGGACTGTCTCCATTCTCTTCGGGCGCGAGAACTGGGGGCTGAACAACGACGAGATCCGGCGATCAGACATCGTATGCACAATCCCCACCTCTCCCGATTACCCCATCATGAACATCTCGCATGCTGTCGCCATCATCGCGTACGAGCTCGCCGGCCTGCCCCCGGGGGAGTACTTGCTCGCCGGGAGGGAGCAGATGGAGCACCTCTACCGCCACATCGACCAGTACCTCACTCTCATCGGGCACCCCCCCTTCAAGCGCGAGGGAACGATGCTCATGGTGAGGCGTATATTCGGCAGGGCGAGGCTCACAGCACGCGAGGCGTCCACCCTCCACGGCCTGATGCGGAGGTCCGAGTGGCACATCAGGCACGATGTCCGCGGGGGGAAGCCCTAATACAATTCCCCGGTACATCTCTTCCCATGATCCTCGTGGACTGGCAGATCGTCGACAGGGTCCGGAGGGGGTTCATCACGGTGGAACCTTTCGACCCCGCTCTTGTCCAGCCGAATTCTCTCGATATTCGTCTCGGGGACAATTTCATCTGGTACGAAGCGGGGGATTCTGTCATCGACCCGTACCGTGTCGAGACCATCAGCGAGGGGACAGTCGAAACGACCGGGGACTCCATCGTCATTTCTCCCGGCCAGTTCATCCTCGCAAAGACCCTGGAGGTCATCGGCCTGCCGGACAACATCGTCGCGAGTATCGAGGGGAAGAGCAGCATCGCGAGGTTGGGTGTGGAACTCCACCAGACAGGCGGCTGGATAGACGCGGGGTTCCGGGGCTCGATCACCCTCGAGATGTGCAACGTGAACGCACGCCCTGTCCGGATGTACGCAGGGATGCCGATAGGCCAGCTCGTCTTCTACGCGACGGAGAAGGCGCTCGAACCGTACAACGTCAGGAAGGACGCCAAGTACATGGACCAGCGGCAGGCGACCCTCTCGCGGTACCATCGGAACATCCGGGACATCTGAATGGGTATATACGCGATGAAATCAGAATTATCTGGGAATATCCGAGAGCAGTGGAGCTAGACGATGCGACTTCTCCTTATCCATTCCGATTTTATCGAGTTCGAGGCAAAGCAGAAGACCAGCATGGCAGAGGATGGCCAGCCACTCAAGGGTTTCGTCGAAGAGGCGCTCGTGGTCTTCTGCGCTGTCGAGTCAGTGGACGAAGACGATATCGCCGGCGTGGTGGAGCAGGCCGGCGACGAGATATCGAGGACGGCAGACCAGCTCTCCGTGGAAAATATCGTCCTCTACCCGTATGCCCACCTGTCCAGCGATCTTTCACGACCCGATACGGCCATCGAGGCGCTCAAGATGCTCGAGCGCCTCCTCGTCGATCTCGGGTTCAAGGTCGAGAGGGCCCCGTTCGGGTGGTACAAATCGTTCCGGCTCTCCTGCAAAGGCCATCCCCTCTCCGAGCTCTCGCGGACGATCCAGCCCCTCGAAGAGGGGATGAAAAAGGGGAAGAAGGATGTGACGCACGAGTTCTTCGTCCTCACCCCGGACGGCGCCCGCCACGACCCGAAGGAGTTCGTTGGCAATTCGCCATTTGGCTGCCTCGTCAGGAAGGAACTCGGCGAGCCGTCAGGCGGCGGAGGAGAGCCTGCCCACGTCGAACTGATGCGTTCCAAGGAGCTCGTGGACTACGAGCCGGTCTCCGATGTCGGGCACCTGCGCTGGTTGCCGAAGGGCAAGCTCATCCGCGATCTGCTCGCAGACTACGTTCTCGCCCGGGTCCTGCCGTACGGGGCGAGCCCCGTGGAGACGCCGGTGATGTACGACCTCGCGGACAAGGCCATCTACGAGCATGCCGACAAGTTCGGGGAAAGGCAGTACCGGTTCAAGAGCGGGACGCGCAACATGATGCTCCGGTTCGCTGCATGCTTCGGGATGTTCTCCATCATGCGCGACATGCATATCTCCCCGAACACCCTGCCCTTGAAGATGTACGAACTCTCTACGTACTCGTTCCGGCACGAACAGAAGGGCGAGGTCATCGGGTTGAAGAGGCTGCGTGCGTTCACCATGCCCGACATGCACACGCTCTGCACCGACATGCCCCAGGCCCTCCGCTGTTTCGAAGAGCAGCTCGTGATGGGCTGGGAGACGGAAAAGGACTTCGGAACGGAACTCGTCGGGGTCATCCGGTGCACGAAAGACTTCTACTCCCAGAACAGCGACTGGGTCGCGAGGATGGTCGCGGTCTCGGGTCGCCCCATGCTCATCGAGCTCCTCTCGGACCGCGTCCATTACTGGGTGGCAAAAGTGGACCTCGCGGCAATCGACGGGCAGGGCCGGCCCATCGAGAACCCGACGGTCCAGATCGACGTCGAGAGCTCTCTCCGGTTCGACATCGCATATCACCTGGATGGCAAGGAGGTGCACCCCCCCATCCTCCACTGCTCCCCGACCGGGTCGGTGGAGAGGGTCATCTGTGCGATCCTGGAGGGCTGTTCCCAGCAGGGGGTGCCCCGCCTCCCGACCTGGCTCTCCCCGACACAGGTCAGGGTCATCCCTGTCGCCGAACGGCACCTCGAACATGCAGCGAAGGTGGCGCTCGACCTGAACCGCGAGCGTATCCGTGCAGACCTCGACGACCGGGACGAGAGCGTCTCGAAGAAGGTCAGGGAGGCAGCAGTCGACTGGGTCCCCTTTGTCGTCGTCGTCGGCGACTCGGAGGTCGAGAGCGGCAGGCTGACGGTCACGATCCGGTCCCGTTCGGAACCGAAGAGACCCTGCAGGGAGACTTTCACATTTCACGATCTCGTGGGTGCCGTTCGGGCAGAAGCAGGCGAGAAGCCATTCCGCCCCCTCTACACCCCCATGCAGCTCTCGAAGAGGCCCCGCTACATCTGATAGCCCAGGAAAGACACTTTTCTCCCAGGGTCAGACGCTCCTGGACTCTTCCCTTCGGGGCTCGCCCTGCACATTTATGACCGGTCCTTTCCATACCGGTATTGCTTGATGGTGCAGTACTGTAAGCAGTGCGGGCGGTGCTGCGAGCGGTGGGGCTGGGGCCAGGAGGGAACTGCCGATGACCTCGTCCCCTGGGTTGCGGGAGGGAGAAGGGACATCCTCCTGCATGTCGCAGTCCGGCTCGCCAGTGGGCATTGGACCCGCGGTGACAGCATCCGGGAAGAGGATATCCCCTCCGTGACCCGCGTCCTTTACTGGCAGGACCCGGGCGGCCGTCATCTCCGATCGTGCCCGTTCCTGGAGAGGAGGGGGGACGGCCTCGCCGCCTGCACAATTCACAGCGTCCGCCCTGCCGTGTGCAGGGAGTACTCGCCGTGGAGATGCACCGACGGCGACTACCTCTAGGTGAAGTGCCCGGCGTGCAATGAAATGACGCCCTGACTGGCGAGAACCGGAAATGGTTTTCCAGGAGATCCCCCAGGCTCTTCACAGTGTGCCTTTCGTACTCGGGACCGTCGCCGGCCACGGACCTATCCGGGTGGCCTGCCCAAGCGCGATTCCGAATGCCTTGAAGAGAGCCTCGCACTTGTGGTGGTCGCTCCTGCCCTCCATGGAAAGGTTGGCGGAGATCCCCCCGCGGATGCAGACGCTGTAGAAGAAGTGCTCGAATAACTCCCTCTACACTCCACCGATAGTCGAGTTGGCGAACTCTCCCCGGAACACCAGGTATCCCCTTCCCCCGCAGTCGAGTGCCGCACACGCGAGCGCCTCGTCCATGGGGACGAGGGCATGCGCAAACCTGACTATCCCCTTCCCGTCGCCGATTGCCTCCCTGATGGCCTGCCCGAGCACGATCCCGACATCCTCGATCGTATGATGCGCGTCGACGCCGAGATCGCCGTCCGCCCTGCAGGCGAGGAGGAAGTGCCCGTGCCGGGACATCGAAGCGAGCATGTGGTCGAAAAACGGGATCCCCGTCGCGATCTCCCCGTTTCCTGTGCTATCCAGGTCAAGTTCCAGTGCAATACGTGTCTCGTTCGTCTCCCGCGCCACCTGTGCTCTCCTCATCGTCCCGCCTCCATTGCTTCGACCAAGTTCAGCCTCCCGCTGTAAAGCGCTGATCCCAGGACAGCTGCATGCGCCCCGAGGTCTTTCAAGAGCCTTATGTCATTTATCGTTGTTATACCTCCCGCTACGGTGACAGGGAGCCGGGTTTTCCGGAGGAGGTCCTCGACCGGCTGGGGGTCGATACCTTCCTGGAGCCCTTCGACCTCGACGTTCGTGAAGAGGAGGGACCCTGCACCGCACTCCTCGAAGCGCCTTGCCCAGTCGATGTAGTTCCCGGCACTCTTCTGCCATCCCTCGACCGTCACTTCGCCCTGGCGGGCGTCGAGACCTGCCATCACCCGGTCCTTCCCAAACTCCTGCGCGAGCCGGCCGAGCACCCCGGGGTCCTTCGTGGCGAGGGTGCCGAGGATGACGCGCGAGACGCCTGTATCGAGCCACGATGACGCGTCTTCGAAGGAGCGTATCCCGCCCCCGAGCTGGACCTCCACGCCGGTCTCCCTGATGATCTTCCGGATGTGCTGAACGTTCTCGCCCGAACGGCCGAATGCACCATCGAGGTTCACGACATGGAGGCAGTCTGCTCCAAGGGAGAGCCACTTCACTGCGCAGGAGAGGGGGTCGCCAAAGACCGTTGCAGACTCACGCCTCCCCTGGACGAGCTGGACGCAATTTCCACCCAGGATATCGACGGCAGGAAAAACGCGCATGTCAGGGGATCATCCTCTCGATCGACATAACGAGGATATCGCGAGCACCAGCACGTTTCAGGAGGTGGATGAGCTGGTAGACCCGGTCCTCGCTGACAACGGCGTGGATGGCAACCAGATCCTCTCTCGACGCGACCTCCGTTACGGTCGGGCCCGAGAGCCCCGGGAGAATCGACGAGATCTCGGCGACACAGGACCTCGGAGCGTTCATCATCAGGTAGCACTGGCCCCGGGCCCGGACCACGCTCTCGAGCGCGACCTGGATCTCCTCGATCTTGGTCCCCTTCGCAGCGAGCGATGCGCGGTTTGCGATCAGCACTGTGCTCGTTTCAAGCACGCGGTCGATGACCCGCAGGCGATTGGACCGCAGCGTATCACCGGAACTCGTGAGGTCGACGATAGCATCGGCTATCCCCAGGTACGGCGTCGCCTCGCAGGCGCCTCCCACCGGGACAAGGGTTACCGGGATCTCTTTCTTCCCGAAATACTCACCGGCAATGACAGGAAACTCGGTTGCCACGCGGGCGCCCACGAGGTCCCGGGGGGACGCGAACGGGGCGTCCTCCCTCACGGCGAGGACGAGGGCCGCCCGACCAAACCCAAGGTCGAGGAGCTCCGAGACATCGACGCGCCGCTCGACGACCATGTCGTGTCCCGTGATCCCCAGATCTGCAGCACCGATGCTGACGTACTCCGGGATGTCCACGGGCCTCGCGAAGAGGACCTCCACGTGCGGATCGGGGGTCCGTGCCACCAGCCGCCGGTCAGGACCCCCCTCGAGGTGCAGCCCGCTCTTTTCCAGGAGCTCGAAGACGGGTGCGGATATGCGCCCCTTGTTGGGAATGGCCAGGCGGACGCCAGGTCCCTCCCGGCGTGCAGGGAACCCTTTGTCCTGGTCAGAACGTCTTGATCTCGCCACGGATTATCTTCTCTGTGATACAGGTGATATCGGCAAGACCATTGTCGATGATTGCCTCGATATCGGGCTTGATCTTTTTCAGCTCGAAACCTGGTTTCGGGAGGACCTGGACGCTCGCAACGAGGGGCTGATCGATCGGTTTGCCTATCTGGGACAGGAGCCGTATGTAGATCTCTTCTATGCCCTCGACGGATCGGACACATTCCTGCGCTATGCGGGTCGAGAGGATATTGTAAATCTTGCCGATGTGGTTGATGGGGTTTTTGCCGCTCGTGGCCTCCATGCTCATCGGGCGGTTCGGGGTGATGAGGCCGTTGCACCTGTTCCCCCGGCCGACCGAGCCGTCGTCACCCATCTCGGCCGAAGTCCCTGTCACCGTGAGGAAAACGCTGCCGCTGTCGATGTCATCGGCGGTGTTGACTGCCACGCTGACCTTGCGCGAGGTGTACTTCCTTGCCACTCCGAGGGCCTCTTCCTGGATCCTTTTCTTGAACTCGATATAATCGGCAAGACCCGGGCAGTACCTGTCGACCATCGCGCAGGCGAGCGTGAGGGTGATGGTATCGCCTTCCCGCAGTCCCATGATCTTGATGTCCTGGCCTATGGCGGGATACTTCGACCGGAGAGTCTGGTCGATGTAGTCGCTGATGGCAAGGATGATCGTCTCGGTCTCGGAGAACGGGGCGTGTCCCACCCCAAAAGATGTGTCATTGGCCCGAGGCGGCGTGTTCTGGCATGGCCTGAAGACCTCGCGGAGATCTGTGGACCCGGTCCCGAGCCGGCAGTCGATGACGACATCCCGCTCGAGATTGAGGTTCGTCAAGGTCGCGCGCAGGTACTTCCTCGCCGCCTCGACAGCGATGGCATCGGTCGGGATGCTGATCCCATTGAAATGCTTGGTGGCCCGGCCATCGAGCAGGATATAGATCGGCCGGATGACCTTTCCCCCACCGTATTTCGGCTGGGACTCTCCCGCAACGATCTCTCCCTGGTCGGTATTGTGGTGCAGGATGGCGCCGCACTCTTCGAGGTATGCGAGGGAGAGAGCCCTGCTGATAGACTCGGCAATGCCATCTGCAAGGCTGTCGGGGTGACCCAGGCATTTTCTCTCGACGAGTTCGATCTCCTGGCGCTCCAGCGGGACCTGGTACAGCTCCTCGACCCTGATATTTCTCTTCACTGATTATCCCTCGGTAACCTGGTGCGTGATCAGTATAAAAAAGATGGGAAAACTCATAATCATTCCTTTTCGGTTAAACCGGTTCGGAGCACTTCCACAGGGACAGGGAAGCGGGTGACAATGCCCAATGCAAAGCACAGACCATGCCGGACTGAAAAAGGGATCACGGTCCTGACTTTTTACGCCGGAAAAAGTTCCTGAACCCCCTTTTCTTCTCCTTCGTTTCGGCGACTGGCGGTTCTCCTGCACCCGCCCGGGTGTGCACAGGAGGAGGAGACGCGGCCTGGCCCTGGGGAGCCATCATACGCGTCCCGCAATACGGGCAGAAGTTCGCGACTGGCGGGATCCGGTGCCCGCAATTGAAACAGAACTGGATCTGTGTCGGAGAGGCCGGGGAGCCACCGGTCCTCGCAGGCGGGGGAGAATGGGGTACAGCCCCGGCCCTCTCCATCGCCGGCGCCTGCCGCTGGGGGGCAGGGATGTCCTGGAAGGGGGGTGGCGGCGGAAAGACGAGGGTCTCGGAGAGCGCCCGTGCCTCGGGCGAGAGGGGAGTAATGGGCCTATCCCCGGCTGCCTCACCTGGAATCCCTGCGCTTTTGGGTCCGGGCCCGCTGTGCTTGATAAGGTGCACCCACTCCTCGGCTTCAGTGACTCGGTCTTTCCCCGTGTGCACGAATGTTATCTTCATGGTCCGGACATCGTCCTCGGACGTCCGTATCGAGAGGACCAGGACAGGTTCCTGGGCGGGGGAATGTTCGATGTAGCTGTCGATGATCGACTCGCGGGGAATATCCTTTGCCGTCACGCCTGCGCCCTTCTCTCCGGGGTCCGTGAGAAAAAGCCTCGAATCCGTAAGGTAAGCATCGAACCGGAACTTCTTGATCTGGACTTCCGGGGAATAGACGAGGAGTTCCTCGCCGGGTCTCAAGTATCTCGCTGGGCCGGTGAGCTCTTCCTCGTCGTCGAACGAGTCACTGCCTGCGGTCTGTGTATCGGTCATCGTTCCTCCTGTCTGGTAAGCATACATGAGGTGGTAGCCGGGAGGTTAAATGGTTTGTTTGAAGGGAGCCGGGGGAGATCGTTTCCCGGTCCACCGGGTCGAAGGAGTCTTCCTAGAGGATTTCCCTTATCAGGCGGGGGATATCGGAGGGGCGCTGTGCGACAGGGACACCCATCCCCTTCAACCGTTCGATCTTCGACCGGGCGTCGCCCTCTCCTCCTTCTATGATCGCCCCTGCATGGCCCATCCGCTTCTCCGGCGGGGCAGAGACGCCCGCAATATAAGCGGCGACGGGGAGGTCCGCCGCCCTCGCCCCCTCCTCTTCAAGCGAGCCTCCCACCTCGCCGATGATCACGACCGCCCGGGTCTGGTCGTCGTCCTCGAACCTGTGAAGGACATCGGTGAACGTCTGCCCGATGACAGGATCCCCCCCGATCCCGACGATGGTGCTCTGCCCGAGCCCCGCCCGCGTCAGCTGGTCCACGATCTCGTAGGTGAGCGTGCCGCTCCGGGATATCACGCCCACGTGGCCGCGCACGGAGAGGTGGACAGGCATGATCCCGAGCTTGATCTCACCGGGAGATAGCAGGCCGGGGCAGTTCGGCCCGATCACTGCACAGTCATGGAGCCGGGCGAACGCGATCGCCTTCATCGTATCGTGCACCGGGATGTGCTCGGTGATAGCAACAGCCAGGGACAGCCCCGCGCTTGCCGATTCCATGATGGAATCCGCTGCGGCAGCAGCGGGGACAAAGATGACACTCGCCGTTGCGTCGTGCTCCCGGAGGGCGTCGCGGATACTGTTGTAGACCGGGACACCGGCGACCTCCTGGCCCGCCTTTCCAGGGGTGACCCCTGCAACGACCCCCTTTCCTCCGACCTCGCGGGCATACTGGTTCATGAGGGCGATGTGGAAGGCACCCTGCTTCCCTGTGGCTCCTGCCACTATCACCCCGCAGTTCCTGTCGGCGAATATCATCGCGTAGCCTCCACGGCAGCCTGGACCACCTGTTCCATGCTGTCAAGCATTCGGTACCCCGAGGAACCGAGGATCTCGCGCCCTTCCCTCTCGTTCGTTCCTGCAAGCCGGACGATGATGGGCTGTCTGACCCTGGCCGCGATGATGCCCCGTGCCACTTCGTCGCAGCGCGTGATCCCGCCGAGGAGGTTGACCACGATAACCCGGACCGAGGGGTCGCTTGCGACCAGCCGGACGGCATGCATCACTCTCTCCTGGTCGGCACCCCCGCCGACGTCGAGGAAGTTGGCTGCACTTCCCCCGTAGTAGTGGATGAGGTCCAGCGTGGCCATGGTCAGGCCTGCCCCGTTCCCGATCACCCCAATGTCCCCCTTCAGCTCAACGTAGGAGAAGCCATGCTTCTCGGCCTCCCTCTCCCTCTCGGTCAGGTCCCTGTTCTGGGCGATCCCCTGCCGCCGGAGGGCGTTGTCATCGATGACGAGCTTTGCATCGGCTGCGTAGATGCCGCTACGCGTGATGGCGAGGGGGTTGATCTCTGCCAGGAGGGCATCTTTTTTGCAGAACACCGCGTAGAGCCTGTTGATGACATCACCGATCTCCGCGGGCGCACCGGAGAGGAGGTCGCGGATCATGAAGGGGGGCACGCGATCCAGAAGGACCGGGATGGCAGCCCTCCGGAGGGCGTCCGGCTGGTCCCGGGCAAGGGACTCGATATCTACCCCGCCCTTCTCCGAAAAGAGGATCAGGGCACATTTCCTGGACCGGTCGACCGAGATCGAGAGGTAGTACTCGTGCTGGATCTCCAGGTACTCGACGGCGAGAACCTCCCTGACGGGCATGCCCCCGATATCCATGCAAAAGAGGCTTGATGCACGCTCCACGCCGTTCGACCTGTCCGCCACGATGACCCCACCCTTCTTGCCGCGCCCGCCGACCTCCACCTGCGCTTTCAGGACGAAGCGGTCCCCTAATTTTTCCATGACGGCACCGAGTTCCCCGGGTGACCTGATGACCTCCCCCTCCGGGACCGGGATACCGTACTCCGCAAAGATGTTCCTCGCTTCATGCTCCAGCAGTTTCATCCTATTTTCCCTCCAGGCACCAGTTCCATTCCGCGTTTCATTGCCTTGATGTTGAGCGATTCCGTCCCCTTCGGGACGCTGTCGAGGATAGCCTTCTCGATAGACTCCTCCCTGACGATCCCTGTCGCCCTGACGAGTGCCCCGAGCATGATGATGTTCGCGACGATCTCCCTCCCGAGGGTATTTTTCGCCTCTGTCGTTGCCGGTATCTCGAGGTAGCGGCACCTGGGGCGTGACTGGACGAGTGACGAGTCGATTATCATCACCGCGTCTTCCCTGGCCGAGACGCCGTACTTCTCGAAGCCTTCCTGGGACATCATCACGAGGATGTCAGGGTCCTTCACCTTGGGGTAGAGAATCGGGGCTTCGTCGATGATGACAGAACTCATCGAGGCCCCGCCGCGCGCCTCCGGTCCATAGACCTGGGTCTGCACGGCATAGATCCCGTCGTACATCACGGCTGCCCGCCCGAGGATCACGGCCGAAAGGATGATGCCCTGGCCGCCAAAACCCGAAAACCGGACCTCGTGCCTCACTTTCTCACTCCCATCGCCGGCCTGTTCCTGCGGATCATCTCGCCGAGCACGATCGCGTCCGGCGGGATATCCTTTCCCTCCTCGCGCAGCCTCTGCACCTTCTCGATCAGGATGCCATGGGTTTTGAAGTACTCGACCTGGTCCATGGCCTGGCGGAACTTGTTGCGCTTACCAAAGTTCGTGGGGCACTGGGACAGTGCCTCGATAAACGAGAGCCCTGGGATCCGGAGACCTGCAAGGATCGCCCGCGTCAGTTCCTTGACGTGAAACGAAGTCCACCTGGAGACATAATTGGCACCGGCTGCAATTGCAAGTTCGCAGAGATCGAACGCGGGCTCGGCAGACCCGTACGGCGTTGTCGTGGAGAGAGCTGTCCTCGGCGTTGTCGGGCTCACCTGGCCCCCCGTCATCCCGTAGATCATGTTGTTCATGCAGACAACGGAAAGGTCGATGTTCCTCCGGCAGGCATGGATGAAGTGGTTCCCACCGATGGCTGCAAGGTCGCCGTCACCTGTCAGGACAACGACATGCAACTCGGGTTTCGCCATCTTGATGCCCGTTGCGAATGCAAGCGCCCTCCCATGCGTCGTATGGAGGGAATCGGCGAGGATATAGCCCGGGGCACGGGAAGAGCAGCCGATGCCCGAGACAAAGACGGTCTCTTCCTTCTTCCATCCCATCTGGTCGACTGCGTTCAAAGTGCAGTTGAGAACGGTCCCGTTCCCGCACCCCGAGCAGAAGATATGCGGGAGCCGATCTGCCCTCATCCAGTCCGAGGACGTCACTTGAATGCCCCCAGTGCAGAGGTCAGTTCTTCCGGGGTGTGGAGGGATCCACCGAACCGTGGAAGCCTGATGACCGGGACAGATGTATGCCTCTCTATCTCCCGCGCTATCTGCCCTAGGTTCTGCTCGGGAACGAAAAATGCCTTCGCGTCCTTGAATTCACGGAGTGCATCTTCGGGGAACGGCCATACGACTCTGAAGCGGAGGTGCCCGATCTCCTCCCCCGGGTTGTCATGGATCACCTGCTCCACGGACCGTGAAGGAGACCCGTATGTGACAAAGACGCGCTCGGCATCCGGGTTCGTGACCCTGTAATCTGCGATCTCGTGCCGCTTCGACTCGACCTTCTCGACGAGCCGCTTCACCAGTTCCTCGTGCACCTTCGGGTTCGTTGTGCAGGGGTACCCCCGCTCGTCGTGGGTGAGCCCCGTCACGTGGACTTTGAAACCGCTGCCGAACCTTGGGAACCCGGGCACGAGGTCTTCGCCAGGGTGGAAAGGAAGGTCTCCCTGGTTCAAGGGCCTTCTCTCCACTCTCTGGACTGAGTCGGGGATCTCAATCCTCTCGCGCAGATGCCCGATGATTTCATCGGCCATGAGGAAGACCGGGACCCTGAACCGGTCGGCAAGATTGAAGGCCATCACAGATAGCTCGTACATTTCCTGGACGCTTTCGGGGGAGAGGGCAATGATGCTGTAGTCCCCGTGGGACCCGAACCGGCACTGCAGCATGTCAGCCTGCCCCGACATCGTGGGCTGCCCGGTCGATGGCCCGCCGCGCTGGACGTTCACGATGACGCAGGGGGTCTCGGTCATCGCGGCAAACCCGATGTTCTCCATCATGAGGGAGAACCCCGGTCCGCTCGTCGCAGTCATGGCCCGTGCACCCGTCCAGGACGCCCCGATGACAGCCGCGATGCTCCCTATCTCGTCCTCCATCTGGAGGAACACGCCACCTGCCTTGGGCAGTTTCAATGCCATGTGCTCGGCAATCTCGGTCGACGGGGTGATAGGGTACCCGCCGAAGAAACTGCAACCTGCCGCCAGCGCACCTTCCGCGCAGGCAACGTTCCCCTGCATGAACTCGATCCGCGTCAAAACTCTATCGCCACCTTCCTCTTCTCGCCGGGTCTCTCTTCCTGCCATGATATGGCCTGGTCCGGGCATATCATCTGGCACATCCCGCAGAGGGTCCGCCCATACAAGGCCTGCAGGCGCGTATTGGGGCACCTCTCGGGCCGGTCGAGTTCTGGGACGACGATGCCGCGCATGTTGGGCCTCTTTCCCGGCTGGAATATCCTGTACGGACAGACCATCGTGCAGAGGTCGCAACCCTTGCAGCGCTTCTCGTCGATGACAAGCCTCATTGCACGACCTCCCGCGGGGGATTGAACCTCTTCCTGAACCGTGCCTGGGCGTTCCTGTTCACACCCTCGAAGAGGTCGTTTCCGGCTGCATCGATCCCGACAACGAGCGGGAGGTGGTCGAGATCGATCTCGTAGACAGCTTCGGCCATTCCCAGGTCTTCGAAATGGACACCGCGCAGTGTCATCCGTGATGCAGCCAGTACTGCGCATCCCCCCGTGAAGGCCAGGTAGACCGCCCGCCCCTTCATCTGGTCTGCGACCTGGCGGCTCATGCCTCCTTTCCCAACCAGGGCCCGGACTCCCCGCTCCAGGAGGAGACCCGAAAGCGAGTTCATG
>JAKPSJ010000138.1 GCA_029555345.1 Methanobacteriota archaeon
CGGGTTGCTGGATGCGATGAACGGGGCAGCGACGGCGATGGCGATGGCGACGATCGCGCCGACGGCGATTGTCCTGTCCCTCGTCATCCGGCAGTCACCCCCGATTCGCGGGAGAGGATGTCCGGCCGTGCGGTGACTATCAGGTAGAGGGCCATTGCCGTTATCGCACCCTCGATCACCCCGATGACGGCATGGTAGAGGCCCATGGAGACGAGGCCGAGGCCGAGCGGGAACGTTCCTGCCAGGGCCATCTCGACGGCGCACGCGAGCGCCCCCACAAACATGGAGAGCCATGCCGCGACGAAAGCAACAGGATAGGGGTTGCCGAAGACCCGTTTTAACCCCCTGTAACCGTAGTACCCGATGAAGCCCCCGATGACGCCCATGTTGATGATGTTTGCCCCCAGCACGGTGATCCCGCCGTCGCCGAACAGGACACCCTGGACGATGAGGACGAGGGTGAGGACGAAGACAGCTGCGAAGGGGGAGCCGAGCACTATCGCCGCGAGGGCTGCCCCCATCATGTGCCCGCTCGTCCCCCACGGGATGGGGATGTTGACCGCCTGGATGGCAAAGATCCCTGCCGCGAGAACGGCGACGAGCGGCACCTTCTCTTCCTGCATCTCGGCCCGCGCCCACCGGAGTGACAGCGCAATGAAAACGAGGGCGATAATCCAGTAAACTGCCGCCTGGCCGAGGGGTATGAAGTTGTCGGGAATATGCAATCAGATCACCACAGTAACACTATTATAAAATATAATTTTACTTGATGTTTAAAAATTATTCTTTTTGAAATTTTTTTATTACCAATGATCGCAGGACCGTGCCGAGAAGTGGAAAGAGTTGCGGCCTGGTAACAAGGCATCGCACCAGTTTTCCAGGCCTGTCCATGTCCCCGAGGGAAACGATGTCCCGGATGATTGCCGGGTCGTCCAGTGCCCGGATCGCTTCTGCCAGCTCGCGCGGTCCCATCTTCCTGCGGATCTCGAAGAGGCGCAACCCGAGGGCGAGCTCGCGCCCGAAGTCCTCTCTCCAGGCCTTCTCGTAGCAGGAGAGGGTCTCGTCGTCGTACCTTCCCCTGGCCACCGCATCCCCGATCACCCTGGCCGCGTGCCTCGCTGCGCGGACCCCCGTGTAGACCCCGCCGCCTGACGTGGGCTTGGCCATCCCTGCCGCGTCCCCCACGAGGAGCGTGCGATCGCCGTACGTCCTGGCCCTCGGCCCGAGGGGGATCGCCCCGCTCACCAAGTGGACCGACGCCCGCGGGCCGTCCTGGGAGAACTGCCCCAGGAACCGGGAGAACCGCGGGCGGACGTCCTGGAGACCGGCAAGCCCCACCCGCGCCCTCCCCGGCCCGAGGGGGATCGCCCACCCGAAGAAATCCTGTGATGCGTCGGGGTGGACCTCCACGCGACCGCCATCCATCCGGTGGACGATATCTGCCTGGAGGCCGGCGAGGACATGCGCGGGGCTGGGCATCCCCGTCTCCCGCGCGACCCTGCTCGCCGCCCCGTCGGCCCCGACGAGCAGCCTGAACGAGATCTCCTCCTTCCCGTTCACCCCGCGGGTCAGGATGCTGCGGCCTTCCCTCCGGAAGAAGGCAGTCTTCATCCTGACCACGGCGCCCGCCAGGGCGGCACGCTCCAGCATCTCGCGGTCGAGCGCCGCCCTGTCGACGACATGGGCCCTGGGGGCGCCTGCATCGAACGCGAGCGCGGGGCCGAGCGACGAGACGATGCGGGCGCCGCTCACTGTCGAGAGGACGCAGGAGCGCGAGACGCTGCACTCGTCGAACGCAGCCAGGGAGAGCAGCCCTGCGCACTGGACAGGGATCCCGGCAGATGCGTGCTCCTCGATGAGGCAGACAGAGAGCCCCTGCTCTGCGCAGAGCCTGGCGCACGTGCTCCCTGCCGGACCTCCACCGACGACGACTGCATCGAACTGCCCCGGCATGTCCCTTCCATCCATTGTCGGCACGCGGCGGTATCAAGTGATCCGAATCGGGTGAGCCGGGGGCAATTGGGAACACGAACCGTTGGAAAGGATGCCGGTGAGGGCCGTCGAACCACGTGGCGGCCAGTCCTGGCTCCGGGGCTCGGGTCCCTTCTCCCTCGCACCCATTTTTCACCTCGCAGGGGGAAACTATCTCCCGCAGATGGAGAGAGAGCCGCAATTTGTCTGGAAACAGTGCATCGTCGTGCGCAGCGACATCAGGATGAGCTGCGGCAAGACCTGTGCACAGGTCGCCCATGCCGCCATCGCCGCGTACGAGCGGGCCGATGCGACCGCGAGGAGGAAATGGTTCCAGGAAGGCCAGAAGAAGGTGGTCCTGAAAGTCCCAGACGAGAGGGGCCTCTTCGAACTGAAGAGCCTCGCAGAGCACGCCGGGATAGCGACAGGACTTGTCCAGGACGCGGGGTTGACGGAGATTCCCCCCGGGACTGTGACCGCGCTCGGCCTCGGGCCTGCAAAGAGCGAGGAACTCGACCGGATCACGGGGTCCCTCCCCCTCCTGTGATGGCATCGGTCAGGACCACCCACGCCGGCCTCGTCTCCCCCTATCGGAAGACCTGTCCATGAGAGAGAGCCCCTACCCCCTCGAAAAGTCCCTCGGGATGCGCTGCTACGCGAGCGATACGCCGGGGATCGGCGGCAGGCTGCGCGAGCGTGCCGAGGACTTCGCGGTGGACGAGGTCTTCTCCTCCCCGGGAACCGAGGGGCCGTACCTCGTCTGCCGCCTGACGAAGAAGAACTGGGAGATGCAGCGGGCAGCCCGCGAGATAGCGCGGCAGCTCGGCATATCGCACCGCCGGGTCTCGTGGACAGGGACGAAGGACACCCATGCCCTCACCACCCAGCTGATCGCCATCTACGGGGTCTCGGAGGAAGACCTCGAACGGGTCACCCTCAGGGACATCGGGATCGCCCCTGCCGGGAGGTCGCAGCACCCCCTCACCCTTGGGGGGCACGCGGGGAACCGCTTCACGATCACGATAAGGGACACCTGCTCGCCCGACCCGGAGCGCGAGCTCGCGGAGGTCGCGGAGACGTGCAGGCGCGGCATCCCCAACTACTTCGGCATCCAGCGGTTCGGGGTGGTGCGGCCCGTCACCCACCTCGTGGGCCTCCACATCCTCAGGGGGGACATCGAGGGTGCAGTCGCCTGCTACATCGGCAGGGCGTGCCCCGGCGAACCTCCCGCCGTCCGCGAGGCACGCATGGAGTTCTCCTCTTCCCGCGACCCTGCCGCCGCCCTGCGGTCGTTTCCCGTTACCCTCTCCTACGAGAGGGCCATGCTCCACCACCTGGTGTCGCACCCTGGTGACTACATGGGTGCACTCGGTTCTCTCCCGCCCCGGCTCCTCTCCCTCTTCGTCAGTGCGTTCCAGTCGTTCCTTTTCAACTGCACACTCTCGTCCCGGATGGAGCGACATGGTGACGACTTCTCCAGCCCGCACCCGGGGGATCGGCTCCTCTTTTCCGATGGGAAGGAGGACGTCGTCACTCCCCCGATGCTCGCCGCAGCCCGCGCCATGGCCTCTCGGGGGAGGTGCCTGGTCGCGATCATGGTCCCGGGGGCACGGCCCGTCCAGCCAGCCGGAGAAGACGATCGCACGATGGCCAATCTCCTCGACCGGTACAACCTCACCCCGGCGGACTTTGCCCGGGCCTCGGGCGTCGTGGGGGCACGGTACGACGGGGCGCTTCGCCCGGCATCCCTTTCGGCGATTGTCTCCTGGACTGTCGCGGAAAACAACGTGGCACTCTCATTTTCCCTCGGTCCCGGCAGTTACGCAACGACCGTCTGCAGGGAGTTCATGAAGGCCGACCCTTCTTCGATGGCCTGAAGGGAAAGGCCGCGGTCGCCAGCAAGCTCCAGGATTCCCTGCTCCTTCATCGGCGTGGTCGAGCCTCCCAGGTTTGTCGACGAGGGCAGTCGCCAGGCATCCTGCCCGCAGGGAGAAAAGGAGCCGGGAGCAACTCAGGGACTACGGGGACTATCCCCTATTGACCGGGCTCCCGACTTCGTCCCTTTCCTTCTCCATATAGAGAACCTGCCACTCCGTTACGAGGTTCGTCCCGCACATGTAGTGGGACGAGAGCGACAGGCGGATCATCTGGGACTCGTCCTCGATGTGCATCCCACCGACAAGCGATGGCGTGTCCGCCCCCCCAACGATGAAGGGGAGGTGGATGAGCCGGATCTCGTCGACGAGCCGGTGGTGCAGCATGTGCCAGTTGAGGGTCGGTCCCCCCTCGAGCATCATCCGCCTGACCCCGAAGTTATCGTGGAGCTTCTCCATGAGAAGCGGCAGGTCGACGCGGTCCTCCCCTGCAACGAGAACGGAGACCCCCTTCTCCCTGAGCACCGCGACCCTCTCCTCCGGGGCCCGGGAACAGACAGCAATCACCGTGGGTGCATCGGGCCCGAGCACGTTCGCAGCCGGGGGGATATCTGCCATGCTGCTCGGGATCACGCGGAGAGGGCTTTTCCCGGGCACGAGCCGCACGGTCAGGAAAGAGTTGTCGATTTTTATCGTGTGGGAACCGACCATGATCGCATCGCAGGCAGCACGCGTCTTATGCAGGAGGACCTCGGTGGCGTGGTCCATGTATTTCATCAGTATCTTGCTCGAGGCCCCCTTCTTGAGGGTGAGCTTCCCATCGACCGTGATCTCCGACATCATCAGGACGTGGGGCCTCCTCATGTCCCGGGGCACAAAATCTCCCGCCACGGAAGAGCTGTATCGTTCTGCTCTGATATAGAGGTTCCCCGCCCGGAGAAAGCGTTGCACAAGGGTCCTTTTCCTGGGGAATACAGACCCTTTTTCCGATAAGGGCTGCCACGCGCCGGGAATGATAATCATTATCGGCAGTCCCGGCATGGTACTTAAGAATGAATATTACCGCCCTCCGGCCACGTTTCACGCGGTATATCGAGCCGGTAGCAGCGTTCTTCTCGCGGGCGGGGTTCACGGCGAACCAAGTCTCTTTCCTTGCGCTGGCCTTCGGGATCCTCTGCGCTATCCTCTTTTCCCTCGGGATGTTCCCGGCCGGGAGCCTCGCCCTCCTCGTCTCCGCGCTGCTCGACCTGGTCGATGGGTCCGTCGCCCGCCAGACATCGACCCAGTCGCGCTTCGGGGCGGTCTTCGACTGGATCGTGGACAAGTACGTGGACGCCCTCGTGATCGCCGGGATCGGTCTCTCCGGTGTCCAGCTCGTCACGCGTTTCCTCTCCCTTCCCCCGACTGCCGACTTCTGCGTGGTCGCCCTCGCCATAACCGGCTCCCTTATGAACACATTCATAAAGCCGGTCGTCTACGCAGAGATTGGCTACCAGGAGCGGGTCGATGGGAAGATCGAGGACCCGCTCGAGGGCATCGGGTTCTTCGGGAGGCCCGAGACCTTCCTCGTCCTCCTGGCAGGGGGAGTGTCGGGGTTCATCTGGCTCTCCGTCATCGTCATCGCGGTCTGCACGAACCTCTCTGCGATCCAGAGGATCATTTATCTCTACCGAACGCTCTCCTGATATCCCGGAGATAGAGGTCCACGAGGTCCACGGCATACCGGGCGAGGTCCGGGATGATGGAAAAGAGCCCCCATGCTATCCCGATGAGGAGGAGGAGCGCCAGCCCCTCGGCGATCACGTTGTGAGCCCAGAAGAAACTCTCGTAGCCCAGTTCCCCGTTTCCGACAACCTCCGGCAGGTACGGGAACCATTGCTCCGAATAGGCGACAATGACACCGACGTTCCTCGCGATGTTGAGGAGATAGATGACGGGGACGACCAGAAGGAACGAGAGCACTTTCTGGCGGAACGTCGTCCTGACGGCACTGACGACGCCGAGCATGATGGCAATTGC
>JAKPSJ010000019.1 GCA_029555345.1 Methanobacteriota archaeon
TGCAGGGTAGACCCGTTTCCTCCCTATTCGGTTGCCAAAGCGATGACGAATAGAGATCGTATCCCGCTGATACCTTTGTTCCCCGCAAAAACTAAAGCCAATCCGGAGTGATACTCTCTCAACGTAGCTCTTCTGGAGGTCCTCCCGTGGAATTCATCCCAGCAGTATCTCTCCTCATCCTGATCTCCCTCGTTTTCCTCTTCATCGCGCAGAAATTCCGGTTACCGAGTGTCGTCAGCTTCCTCGTCATCGGGATGCTGGTCGGGCCGTTTGGCCTTGCGATCATCAGGGACCAGGAGATGATCTCTTCCTTCGGGGAGATCGGGATCATTCTCCTCCTCTTCACGATCGGTCTGGAACTCTCCTTCGAGGACATGGCCCGGTTCTGGAAGGTCATCCTCGTCGGCGGGTTCATGCAGGTCTGCACGACGATCATCGTCATCACCTCGATCACGGCGGTCCTCGGTTTTCCCTTCAACGAGGCAGTTTTTTTCGGTTTCCTCGTCTCCCTCTCGAGCACGGCCATCGTCATGAGGATCCTGCAGGAGAGGGGGGCCGTCGAGACACTCGAGGGAACGACGCTCCTTGGCATCCTGATATTCCAGGACCTGGCAATCATCCCGATGATCCTCATCACCCCGATCCTGATAGGAAAGACCGGCCCCTCCTACGAGCACCTCCCCCTCGGGATGGCAAAAGTCGTCCTGATCATCACCGTCATCATTGTTGCGTCGATATGGTTCATCCCTGCACTGCTCGATCGCGTATCAAGGGAGAGGAACCGGGAACTCTTCCTTTTTACCATCGCCGGGATATGCTTTACCGTCGCGTACCTCACGAATGCAGCAGGCCTCTCGCTCTCGCTCGGGGCATTCATCGCCGGCCTCGTCATCGGGGAGTCCGAGTATTCCCTCGATGCCTTGAGCGATATCCTCCCGTTCCGCGACCTTTTTGCCGGTATCTTCTTCCTCTCCATCGGGATGCTCCTCGACACGCGGGTGGTCCTCACTCACCTCCCCATCGTCCTTTGGGTCATCGTCACGATCCTCGGGGTCAAGTTCCTGACGGGGTGGCTGTCCGTGGCATCGATGGGACTGCCACCGCGGGTTGCGATCCTCGCAGGTTTTTCCCTCTGCCAGATAGGCGAGTTCTCCTTCGTCCTCGCCAGTTCGGGACTGCAGTCAGAACTGATCTCGATCTCGACCTACCAGATCTTCCTCTCGGGTGCAATCGTGACGATGGCTGCAACCCCCTTCCTCATGGGGGTCGCGCAACCGGTCACAGACCTCTTTTTCCGCCGGGCACCCGTCCGGACAGAGGACGCGGCACAGCCGGGGGAGGACCCGGCACGGAAAGTATCCGGGCACGTCAGCGGGCGCAGCCGTTGCGAGGGCGGCCGAGATAGCCGGGATGCAGTGCCACGTCATCGACCTCGATCCCGAAGCTGCACAGAGGGAGAAGGAAAAAGGGGTTTTCTTCACCATCGGGGATGCAAGGAAGGACGAAATCCTCTCCCATGCGGGCATCGGGCGTGCCGCCATCCTCTTCGTGACGGTCCGCCCGGCAAAGCAGGCAGAGATCGTCATCCGGAGAGCGCGGCGGCTCGTTCCCGGGCTTCCCATTGTTGCACTGGCAGGATCACCCGATGAGATCCCGGTTCTCTCGTCAGCGGGTGCCGACGAGGTGATCTCCTCCGAGTACGAGGGGGCCCTCCACATGTTCTCGCGGGCACTTGCACGGTTCGGCTTCGCCGAAGACGAGATCGACCCTCTCCTCTCCCGCATCCGCGCCCATACCTACCGCGGGATCACTCCGCGGTCATCGGAAGGTCTCCCGCTGGCAAAGATCGAAAAAAGGTTCGAAGAAAACCGCATTTTCAGTGTCCCGGTCGGGAAAGAGGCGCAGGCGAGGGGAAAAACGATCGGCGGGCTCGAGGCCCTCCTGCCACCCGGGGTCTCACTCGTCGCCATCAGGCGGAAAGGAAGGACTCTTGCGGAGGTACCCGGGGACTTCGTACCTGACGAGGGAGACACCCTCCTCTTTTCCGGGCCGCCGGGGAGGGCGGAGGAGGTCGCATTCCTCGTGTCGGGGGAGTGAGGAGGATGCCTCCGGAAAGGCGGAAAAGTTTCAGTCGGTCTTCCTGCCGGGAGAAGCCCCCAGGATCTTCTCCCTCACCTTCTCCCAGCTCCCTGTTGCAAGGAAGCTCTCCTCCATTGTATCCACGATGCGGGAAAAGAGGTTCATGGGAAAGGCCATCGTGAGCGTGTCGTGCGGAACGCAGGGGCGGGCCGAGGGATCGAACATTCCGAGGACAGCCCGGGGCCTCTCTTCCTTTGCCTCGAGCAGGGGATAGTGGAT
>JAKPSJ010000031.1 GCA_029555345.1 Methanobacteriota archaeon
ATGCAACCGTGCTCCCGGGCGTACCAGAGTACCTTTTCGTCCACGCTCCCGCGGGGGTACCCGCTCGGGACCTCGTGACACCTCTTGGCGAGGGTCAGCGCAAAACGGGCAGCACTCCCATCCCGCCCATGACCGAGGGAGAGTCCCGAAAGCTCGTGGAGTGCTTCTGTCAGTATCAATGGTTCATAAGCCCCAATAATCTTTCCGAGTTCCTCAAAGACGTCTACCCTGAACCGGGAGGGGATCATCAGGGCATTGGAATCGAAGAGAACCTTCACTCGGTCAGGACACCCATCCCTATCAGTCGCCATCTCCCACCCACCTGGCGGCTGATGGCGATCCGTGCACCGGTCTCTGCGCATACCGGCCTCTTGAGCGTGGTCTCGACGATATCTTTTCGCGCGTTGACCACGATCCCGACTGTGACCGCCGTACCGACCGAGAGCATCAGGGGTTCGTTGTGCTTGAGCGGCTCGATCTGTGTCTCGCTGGTGGCCCCGACCACGCGTTCCATGAGGGTGACCCGGAACCGGATCCGGTCCCATACCGGCGGGAGTTTTCCCGGGTGGCCGGCAACCTGGCCTGCAAGGGCATCGCTCTTTGTCAGTGCCGGGTCCAGTTTTGTACCGATGCCGAGCAGCCCGCCCGGTGTCGCCTCGGTCACTTTCCTCGACCCGATGTTGATGGTCGTGATCTTCGTCTCGATGGGCTCCCACCGGACCTTGTTCTCGGCCTGGACCTGCCGGCCCGGCCTGATCTCGATATCATCGGCCTCCCGGAGAACACCCCTGATCAGTGACCCGCCGATGACGCCGCCCTTGAGGTCACGCAGTTCCGACCCGGGCTTGTTGATATCGAAGGACCGGGCGAGCAGCATCAAGGGTTCTGCACCCGGATCACGGTCAGGGATGGGGATGACCCGGTCGAGGGCCTCGACGAGGGCCCCCATGTTGATGGCCTTCTGGGCTGAAACCGGGATGATCGGTGCATTCTCTGCGATCGTGCCCTTCACGAACGCCCGTATCTGTTCGTAATGCTTGAGCGCCTCTTTCTGCGAGACGACGTCAATCTTGTTCTGGATAATGACGATGTTTCGTATCCCGACGAGCTGGAGTGCCATCAGGTGCTCCTTGGTCTGGGGCTGGGGGCACGTCTCGTTCGCAGCAATGACGAGCATCGCCCCGTCCATCAGGGCCGACCCTGAGAGCATCGTTGCCATGAGAGTCTCGTGGCCGGGAGCGTCCACGAAGGATACCGAACGGAATGGCACTGCCTTTCCCCCGCAGACAGGGCACGTGGGCTGTGTCCCGAAAGATTCCGGGCCCTCGCAACGTTCGCACCGGTAGAACGTGGCATCAGCGTATCCCAGGCGTATCGAGATGCCTCTCTTGATCTCCTCGCTGTGGCGGTCTGTCCACGCTCCTGTCAGGCCGTAGACGAGTGTCGTCTTCCCGTGGTCGACATGCCCCACCACTCCGATATTCACGCTGGGAATTGTCACGTCATGCAATGCCGATCGAACCTCTCTATTCATTATAAAAACACATCTACTTAATACTCATTGAACGGGGATTCCTGTCCAGGGCACGCTTTTTGGCATGGAAACCGCATTCGCGGTTTTCATGAGTGGTCTGTGAACGCAAGGTACCAAATTCGTTTCAGAATTAGGTAACCGGCAAAGGGCGGACTGTCGCCATGCGAAAACCCTCCGTCCACCTAGGGAGTTACACCACCCGTTTCAGCCTTGTCCCTGATCAGGATGCGGGTATGCTCGGTCGGATAGAAGAAATACCCGTCTTCCCTGAGAGGGTCGCGCAAGAGCGTCCCCCCCTCCTGCTTTTCGGCAACGACAACATAAGAATTGTAAATGAGTCGTCGGATCTCGGGATCCCGGATATAGTCCGCTGGGTTCTCTGGAGGATATCGTGAATTTTTAGGATATATCCGCTCCCCTTCAGGACTGGAGAACAGGTGCGAGTAGTAAACGCGGAAGGTATCGCCGGTATCCTCGATGACCAGCCACTTCATGGGGTTGAATGTCGGGAGTGCACCTCTCCCGAACCGGTGCACGGCGATCACCCTCAGCCCGGCACGGGCGAGGATGACCCCCACGAAGAACACGGCATATATATGCAGCACCTGGCTCTTCGCCAGTCCGAGGAGAAAGAGGAAGATAAAACTGACACTTATGACAAGGAGCAGGATGCTTGGTCCGGGGAAAATCTTTAAAGAGACCTTTCTTTCCGTGCGAGGGTACAGCAGGGGTATGCCAGGCAGAGCGAGGAAATCCAGGATGACATGCGTCAGCGCCCCTCCAAGTGCGGAGAAAAAGACGATTCCAGTGATGCCAAAGAGGGAAGGGTTCTGCCCGGTCGCACACGCCCATGCCGCGAAACCTGTCGCGACTCCTGCTGCTGTCACGAGAGTTCCAGGGAAGCTGTGGGTGAAACCCCCGTGGGTGAAGAGAAAGAGCCGCGGGTCGCGGCCTGATAGGGTATGGAAGAGGATATCGCAGTCCGGGAGGACCGATCCCAGCACCGCAGCGAGAAGACCCATCCCCTGGAGGTGACCGGAAAAGACCAGGACCGCGGCCAGGGCATGGGTGAGGCTGTCCACTGTCACTCCCCGTGCTGGATGCTCTCTGGAGCCCCGCGCATTTTCAAGAGTCCCTCCGCCTGACGAGGACAACCGTGAGGCTGTCATCACTCCCGTTCTGGAATGCCTCGTGCACGAGCTTCCTGCAGGCCTCCTCGAGATCATCGCCCCGTTCGGCAACGATCTCCTGGATGCGGGAATCCGGGACAAAATCGGTGATCCCGTCCGAGCAGAGGACCAGGAACCCTTGGGGGAGAGTCGCCTCGTGCATCCCTGCGCCCGGGTCATGGAGGACAAAATGCCCTGGTGTGCCGGTGGTCCCGTCGCCCGGGGTGCCTCCTTTGTCACCTGCGAGGAAGAAGACCTTGCGGGAAGCGGGGGTGCTCACCACGCACATGCCATCCGGACTGACAAGGGCGACTGCCATGACAACCGCGGGAGGTTCGGTCCCCGCTCGCCCTGTCTCCATGGTGTAGAGAGTTCTCTCGGCCCGCCCCAGGAGTTCTTCGAGGGTCCCGGCCAGCGTCTCATCCCGGGCAGCACCGCCTTGTATCATGGCTTCGACTGCCACCTGGGCTGCACTCGGGCCCTCTTTTTGCCCACCCATCCCTTCGGCGACTGCAAAGACGTGGATGCCGCCAAGGTCCGCTGCCAGGAATGCGTCTTCGTTTCTCTCTCTCAGTCCCTTGTCGGAAAGACCGAAGAACTCAATTGCTTGCATCCTTTCTTCTTCCATGCATGTGTCACTCCCCTATCTTAAACCTGTAGAAGAGACTCGTTTCACTGATCAGTAACACGAATTGTCATGCAGCCAACTCTATGTGACGAAGTTTTAAGTCGTAATATAAGGAGACAGTCATTGGGAAGAGGCAAAGAACAATGACTGTCGATACCGAACTCTCCCGGATCGGAATCTCGCTGCCAAAAAACCTGCTGGACAAGTTCGACGAGATTATCAACTACCGGGGGTATTCCTCGCGGTCCGAGGGGATCAGGGACGCGATACGGAACTACATCACGTACTACAAGTGGATGTCAGACGTGAAAGGGGAACGCCAGGGGGTCATCACCATGATCTATGACCATGGGCAGCGAAACCTCCTGACCACGCTCACGGATATCCAGCACGAGTTCATGAGCATCATCCAGGCGTCACTCCACTCCCACGTGACTCATGACAGGTGTCTCGAGGTGGTGCTCGTCCGCGGGGACGGTTCGCAGTTGAAGGCACTTGCCGAGCGCCTGATGTCCCAGAAAGGGGTTGAGTCCGTGAAGCTGACGACCATCCCCCTGAACGATTAGCCGCCTCCTTCGCAGCTCTGGTCCGTGTGGCTGATTGCCTCCTGGTACCCCGTAAGCGAGTAGAACTCCCTTTCTTTCTTTACCTTTTCAATCGTATCATCGAGTGTTCCGCTCCTCTTTTCGACCATACTCCCGGCAGGAACGAGCTGGTCGACCCGGTAGAGGAGGTGGGTCGAGTCCAGTTCCGCGAAGTTCTCCCCCCCCTCGACCGTGAGGGCAACGATAGTGCCCGACGTCCCTGTCCGCGGGTAGCGCACCCGCATTCCTACAGATGCCTCGCCAGTCTCCATACAATTCTCCCACTTGCGCGGAAAATATAAAACTCTTCCCGGACTCACGAGGTACGATGGACCTCGAGTTAGCCCATGTACGGAAGGTATTCTGTGATGGTACCCACAGGGCAGAGGTGCCGAAGGAGACCGAGAAGGTCGTGCGCCCCCTGCTGGAATCCGTAGGCGTGGAGAGAGTCCAGGACATCACCCGGAAGGACCGGGTCGGCATCCCCTGTTTCGTTGCCTGGCGGCGCCATGCTCCCCGGGGAAGCCCTCCCTTCTTTCCAGGGATGGGGAGGTCGCAGCTCCTCGCCCGCGTATCAGCAATGATGGCTGCAATAGAACGGTATTTTGGGGGATACCACGGTGAACCCATGGACTGCGCCAGTTACGAGGAGGCCACCGTGCGCGGTGCAATCGACCCGCGGTCACTCATTCTCCCGAGGCCGCTCGCCCCAGGGGAGCAGGTTCACTGGAC
>JAKPSJ010000034.1 GCA_029555345.1 Methanobacteriota archaeon
GAGATGTTCCAGGGGAAGAAGACCGCGACGATGATCGCTGCAAGGACGAGCGTCTTTGCGGCCTGGGCGAAGGAGAACATCGCGAGGTTCCTGCCGGAATACTCGACGAGCAGCCCCCCGGCGAGCTCGGTCTCGGCCTCCTGCGTATCGAACGGGACGCGGGAGAGCTCCGCGGGCGTCACGGCAGCGAGCACGAAGAGGAGGACCAGCGCACCGACGAAGCCCAGCGGCCCGACGACAGACCAGATCGGGTTCGTCGCCATTGCCTGGAGCGCGAACGGGTGGGAGACCCCTGTCGCGCCCAGCCTCCAGGCTATCCCGATGACGACGACTGCGAGCGGGAACTCGTAGCCGATCATGGTCACCATCTCCCTCTGCGCCCCGACCGTGGCGTAGGGCGAACCGGACGCAAAACCCCCCGCGACGAGCGCGAGTGCGGGGATGGTGAGCAGGTACATCACCAGGACAAGGTCCCCGTACGCCCCGAGGACGGGCGTCAGGCTCCCGACCGGGATGTAGAAGAGGACGAGGACGCTCGATGCCAGGGCGATGACGGGCGCCGCGTTGAAGAGCCAGGGGATAGCATTTTCCGGGACGATACTCTCCTTCTGCAGGAGCTTGATTGCGTCGATGAACGGCTGCCTGATCGGAGGCCCTATCCTCGCCTGCATGTGGGCGGCGAGCTTCCGGTCGACACCCGAGAGGAAGAGCCCGCCGACGAGTGCGAAGAGTGCGAGTGCGGCGCACCAGACCACCAGTATCACGATCTCGAGCGGGGTCATCGCTGGAGCCTCCGTGACTTCTCGACCGAAAGTCGGTGGAGGTCGTCCTTCGTGAGGATGGCCTGCCTGTTGTCCCGGACGATCGCGACCCTGTCCGTGCAGGAGAGGCAGGGGTCGATCGATGCGACGACGATCGGGACATCCGCGAGCTGGGAGCCGCGGAGCATTGGGATCCACGACATCAGGTTGGAATAGGTCGATGCCTTGACCTTCCAGGACGCAGGTGAGTCCTTCCCCTCCATCCGGACATAGTGGAGACACTCGCCGCGGGGGGCCTCGACCCTCCCGATCCCTTCACCGCTTGCCTTCTTGCAGATCGCGAGGATCCTGGCCGGCTTCTCCTCGGCAGTGAACGGCCCTGCAGGCATATCAGAGAGGCACTGCCGTATGATCCCGCACGACTGCCCGACCTCGAGCAGCCGCACGACGATCCTGTCGTAGACATCGCCGTGCGTCTCGCCGAGGTGCTGGTCGGGCAGGACCGCCCTGACGTCGAGGTCGCCGTAGGCGGCGTACGGGTAGTCCTGCCGCAGGTCGACGTTCACCCCGGAGCCCCGGGCCGTCGGCCCGACGGTGCAGAGCTCGACTGCGTCCTTGCGGGAGAGGACACCGACATCGCGGCAGCGCATCCGGATCGTCCTGTCGTCCAGGAAGAAATCGAGGAGGGTCCCGAGCAGCCCCTCGTATTTTGCCAGGCACTTCTCGATGACCGCGTGCTGGTCCGGCACGATGTCCCTGCGCACCCCGCCGACCTGGACGATGCCGTAGTTGATGCGGTTGCCGGTCAGGTTCTCGATGACGTCCATCGCCTCCTCCCTGACCCTCCACGTCAGGTGGAGCAGCGAGTCGAACCCGAGCTCGTGGGCTGCTACGCCCGCCCAGAGGAGGTGGGACTGGATGCGCTCGAACTCATGCAGGATCGCCCGGATGTAGTCCGCCCGCTCGGGGACCTCGATCCCGGCGATGTCCTCGACCGCAAGGGAGAACGCGAGGGAGTGGACGATACCGCATATCCCGCAGATCCTGTCGGTGAGATGCACGATCTGGACCGGGTTCCGTCGCATCCCCATCCACTCGATACCACGGTGCGCCTGCCCGGGAGCGAAGTCCACGTCCCTGACGGTCTCCCCCTCCATCTCGAACGTGAACATCACGGGCTCCTTCAGGGCAGGGTGGATCGGCCCGATGGGGATCCGGTACGGCGCTTTCTTCGACTCGCCGCTCATTTCCCACCCTCCTTTGGCGCTCCATTCCCGGGTGCAGCCATGCCGCCCTCTCCCCCGCCGGCCGGGCCAGGCGACTTCTCCTCCACAGGCGGGGAAGGCCGGTCGGTCGGCCTGCCCGACTTCCAGAGCTCCTTGACCATCCCCTCCGGGACACCGGTCTCGTCCTTCCGCCAGGGATAGACCCCCGGGGGGAAGTCCTCGGGGAGGAAGAGGCGCCTGCCGTCGGGGATGCCGGTCACCCGAATGCCGAAGAACTCCTGCTTCTCCCTCTCGGAGAAGACTGCGCCCGGCACGAGGTCCGAGATGGTTGGGACTGCCAGGTCGGACTTTGGGAGCGTGACGGCGAACGTGACCATGTACTCGCTCTTCTCGTGCCCGAACTGGGTGGAGAAGATGTAGAGGAGGCGGATCGCGTCACCGAGGTCGGCCCCGGCGATCACGGAGAGGTGGGGGAACTGGATCTCCATGAGCGCTCCGATGGCAGGCTTGAGGAGCTCGCGGTCGAGGTCTATCCAGATGGTGTAGTGGGGGACCTTCTTCTTCCCCTGCTCTCTCTTCCTGATGGAGGCACTCGAAACACCCTTCGGAAAGCGCGAGGTGATGTGCTCCAGCACCTCTTCGGGGGAGAGGACGCCTTCTTTCATGCTTTCACCCCCTCGAGCCGCTCCAGTTTCTCCAGGGCTTTCACGACGCCGTGGATGATGGCCTCGGGCCGTGGAGGGCATCCCGGGACGTAGACATCGACAGGGATGACCTCGTCCACGGGGCCGTCGAGGTTGTACGACTCGTAAAAGACCCCTCCTGATATGCCGCACGCGCCGATGCACATCACGACTTTCGGGTCCGGGATCTGCTGGTAGACACGGAGCAGCCTGTCCTTCATCTTGTGCACTACGGGTCCGGTGACGAGCATCACGTCTGCGTGACGCGGGCTTCCAACGAGCTTGATCCCGAACCTCTCGGGGTCGTACCGCGGCGTGAGCGTGGCCACGATCTCGATCTCGCACCCGTTGCACGAACCCGAGTTGAATTGGTAGACCCAGAGGGACCGGTTGAACAGGGTATTCAGCTTCATCCGATGATCACCACCACGATGAGGAACAGGGCAGACACTCCCAGGTACCAGAGGACGTAGTCATGGAGGTCCCCTGTGTGCAGGGAGACGATACTGCTGTAATAACCCTCCATCGCATCCAGGAAACCCCAGTAGAGGTTCCCGGCCCGCACATGCACGAGGCCCTTTTCAGGCTCGGGGTTCCCCGAGAGGAACGGCTCCGCCTGGGCCGTGCCCGGCTTGTAGTCCCTCCTGCCGAGGGAGTAGAGGACGAGCGCGATGACCCCGGCGACCGCGGCCCCGAGGACCCACAGGAGGGGGTTCCAGAAACCGGCGCCGGTATCGAGGGTGAAGAGTGCATCCATGGCCTCATGCACCTCCGCCGATGACCGTCGCGATGTACATCCCCTGGTCCGCGAGCGCATGCGCTGCAGGAGCGACGAGGGTGTCCACGACGATGGAGGGGAAGAGGCCGAACGCGATGACCACGAGGGCGAGGATCCCCATCCCGATGAGCATCGGGCGGGGGACCTCTTTGACGTCCTTGTACTCGGGCAGGACAGGGCCCATGAATATCGAGTGGAACACTTTCACGAAGGAGGCGAGGGTAAGGATACTCACCACCATGGCTATCACGGAGAGGATCGGGTTGAAGGCGAACACGGACTCGTATATCATCAGCTTCGAGGCATAGCCGTTGAACGGCGGTATCCCGGCGATCGCGAGTGCCCCGATGATGAAGAAGACCATCGTCCACTTCATGGAGTGCCCGAGCCCCCCCATCCTGTTCAGGTCGTAGGTCCCGATCCGGAAGAATATGGCGCCTGCCGTCAGGAAGAGAAGCCCCTTGTACATGGCGTGGTTGATGATGTGGAAGATCCCCCCCTCCATGGCCACGTACCCGAATGCACTGAGGAACGACTGGTTGCCGAGCACCGCGAGCCCGACTCCCACGCCGAGGAGCATGTACCCGGTCTGCGAGATGGCGTGGTATGCCATCAGGCGTTTCACGTTCTTCTGCGGGATCGCCATCGTCACCCCGACGACCATCGAGAGCACGCCGAGGACGATGAGGAGCCAGCCGATGCAGGCGGCGTTCAGGGTGACGTTGTACAGGGTGAAGACCGCCCGGAAAAGTCCGTAAAGGCTCGCCTGGCTCGCGACGACAAGGAGGGCGGTGATCGAGGAGGGCGCCATCGAGTACGCGTCCGGGGTCCAGAAGTGCATGGGCACTGCACCGCACTTCATCGCGAGGGCGGCGACGATCAGGACGAGGGCGACCTGGTCGAGGAGGGTGTACTGCATCCTCTGGGCGATGAGGGCCATGTTCAGGGCGTTGTACTGTCCGTAGTAGATGCCGATCGCGATGAGGACGGCGAGTGCGCCGAGGGTGCTCAGAACGAAGTACTTGATCGCGGCCTCCACGGCGATACCGCCGTCGATGCGGAACGCGATCAGGCCGGCCGAGGCGATCGAGAGGATCTCGAGGAAGACGAAGAAGTTGAAGATGTCCCCTGTCGAGACCATCCCGAGGATGCCGGTCACCATCAGGAGGAAGAGCGTGTAGTAACTGCCCAGGCCCGTGTGGTCCCTCTCGCTCGTCAGCGAGTACAGGACGACTGCGAACGCCAGGACGGCCGTGATGACGAGCATGAGTGCGCTCATCGGGTCCACGGTGAACATGATCCGCACGGGGATGCCGCCCGAGTCCGGCGCTATCGTCTGCGTCGCGGCCTGCGCTCCGAACACGTAGAGGCGCGTTCCGTGGGCGTACACGTCGGAGGCGAGGAGGAGGGTGATCGCCGACGTGATCGCCATCGCCCCGCCGACGATCCAGGCCCGGACGGCCGGCGCCACCCTGCCTGTCAACGGTGCGACGAAGGCCGCTATAAAGGGGACGATGACCATCAGGGCCGGGGAGTTCTCCACGATGAACGATGTGATCATTCTTTCAGCCTCCGCAGGAACCCGATCTCGATGCTCCCGTACTTCTTCCAGATGACGATCGCAAACGAGAGCAGGAGTGCAGATGTGGCGACCCCGATGACGATCGACGTGAGCGTCAGGGCCTGGGGGGTGGGGAGGACCATGAGAGTTCCAGGCGCGTTGGTGTAGATGGGTGCGATCCCCCCCTCCCTGTACCCGAGGGAGACGATGAAGAGGTTGACCGCGGATTCGAGGATCACGATGCCGAGGAATATCTTGATGAGGTTCCGCTTGAGGACTATCGTCGCAAGGCCGATCAAGAAGAGCACGACGACGACGATGTACGGGAGGTTCGCGAGCATGGTCACGCCCCCTCTCGCTCGATCGTGGAGAGCAGGTACATGACGACGATGGCAAGACCGCCCCAGACCTCCACTCCGACTGCGATGTTCATGATCGGGAGGACGCCAGCGGTGTTCAGCTCACCGGGGTTCGGGCCCGGCAGGACAGCCTGCCCGAAGAGGAGGCCGCTGTTGGCAAGCACGTTTGCGAAGAACGGCGCTCCCATGATGAGCCCGAGGATCCCCGCACCGATGAACAGGAGGAGGCCGAGCGTCTCCTGCCCCATGAGGGTGGACTTCCTGACCATCCCGGAGATCTCCCCGGCCGAGAACGCGACGAGCAGGAGGGCCGCGCCCGTCGCGATCACTGCCCCGCCCTGGAAACCCCCGCCCGGGGTCAGGTGCCCGTGCATGATCACGTAGAGCCCGAAGATGACGATGAACGGGTAGAGGATGGACGCGCCGGTCCGGACGATCTTACTCATCCTCATGTTCCTCACCTTTCCGCTTTTCCCGGACCATGAGCGCCACGCCGGTCACTGCCGTGAAGAGCACCACGGATTCCCCGAGCGTGTCGAACCCCCTGAAGTCGAACACGACAGATGTCACGATGTTGTTTGCGGCGGCGTCCGCCTGGCCTCTCCCGATGAAGTAGGTGTCCATGTCGGTTGCTGCCGGGTCCCCGAACGAGAGGAACAGTGGTATGGTACATAGCATTGCCGCCCAGACGAGGAAGATGGCGGCCACGAGTACCCTCTTCATGGAGTGTCCTCCTCGAACCGCGTCGTCGCCCTGATGGCGATGACGAAGATGGCGGTCGTCAGCCCGGCGCCAATCGCCGCCTGCGAGATGGCGACATCGGGGGCCTGGAGGATGTAGAACTCGAGGGATATGAGGAACGAGAAGAACCCCGCGGCAAGTGCAGCTGCGAGGAGGTCTTTGAAGAAATAGACCATCAGGGCAGAGGCGACCAGGCCGACGAGGACAAGGACATGGACGATCGACTCGATCATGGGGGCACCTCCCCGAGGCGGTCGACCACCGCTTGTGCAGGCTTGATCCCTGCCCGGTGGGCGCCGCGTGCAATGGCATGGGACCCGATCGCATTGGTCATCGCGAGGGCGATTGCCGCAACGGCGGTATGCAGCACGAGGGTGACGTACTGGCCGTCGCCCGTCCCGAGGAAAAGGCTGGCACCGTAGACGATGACGGCGAGCGCCGTGAAGAAAGACCCGAACGTCGTCATCTTCGTCGTTGCATGCATCCGCGTGTACACGTCCGGGAAGCGGAGCAGCCCGAGAATACCGAGGCAGTTGAAGACAGTCCCGATGACGAGGCAGGCGAGGACCAGGATTTCGGCTATCACAGTTCACCCCCGATGTACTTCGCGACAAAGACCGTGCTCACGAAGGAGAGAAGGGCGTAGACGATCGCGACGTCGATGAAGACGATCTGCCGGTAGATCACGGCGAGCAGGATGAGCGTCGCCACGACGAGGGTGTTGACAGTATCGACGGCAACAGCCCGGTCGGCGATCGTCGGTCCGAGGACGAGCCGGACCAGAGCGAAGCAGGCGAGCACGAGGAGGATGCAAACGACGAGATCGAACGGGGGAGTCATTCCGCGATCCTCCGTATCCATGCCGGGAGGTTCGCGAGGCTGAACAGCTCCTCCGCCTTCACGGCGGGGCGGGTCTCCCACCCCTCCGGGACATTGATGTTGTGGATGAAGAGGTCGTTCGTCCCCTCGTCGATGTCCACGGTTATCGTCCCGGGCGTGAGTGTGATCGAGTTCGCGAGGAGGAAGACGCTGAAATCTGTCTTCATGCCTGACGGCACCCTGATGATGCCGGGCCGGATCCTCCCCGTGATGACCCGGTACGCCACGTCCAGGTTGGCGCGGACCACCTCGACGAGGAACGGCCCGACGAGGTAGAGGAACAGGACGACGAGCCGGAGGGGATTTGCCATCCGGTAGTCCTTCCCCCTGCAGAGTGTCTTCCCTGCGACCGCTGCCGTGAGGAGTGCGAGGAGGACGCCTGCAATGAGTTCTGATGGCGACCACAGCCAGAGCGTGCCGCTCCCGGCTGTGAAGAGGAGATAGAGGAGGAGGGCAAGGATGAATGTGATTATATAGGCTAACATTCCGGCCCTCCGCACCGTTGGTGTATTCGTTCGGTACGTGTCTCGGTCGTCATGCGAATCACGGGGACGAAGACACAGGGATCCCAAACTCTCCCGGCTGTCGCGAGGGCCCCTGTCATCTTTTAGCGGGAAAATACATCATGATCGATGATGAAGATTCCGGAACGAATGTTCTCGTTTGCCGGGAAACCCGTTCCATCTTCCTTTTTTACCGGAAATGGAGGCGGCTCCTCCACGCAATGTCCCCCCTCTTTTCGGGCAGGCGACCGGGGGAGAGGAATACCTGCGGATATTTATGGAAAGATCTGCAGAAGTATAAGGTGCGATGCGGTCTCCCCTCTCTTCCCGGGGGATGCTCTGGTGGTGCGATGCCTGCCATACACCGGTCCTCTCCCGCGAGTGCTCTTCGTGCGGTGCAACGACGCGGAGAGTGATGCTCACCCCGCCCGGGGACGCACGACCCGCGTTTCCGGGCGACGTCGCCCTCGTCAACCGGGTCTATTCCAGCCACTTCGGCTCCCCCCTCGTCCCGGACGGGCACCTCGCCCTCCTCAACAAGGTCCCCGATACGGACCGGATGGAGGAGGTGATCGTCGGTGGCGGGGTCGTCGGGGCGATACGCTTCGTCCCGGAGCAGGGTTTTTGGGAGGCCATCCCGAGGCGCGAGGCGTTCGGGCTGCTCGCCCCGGCCCGGAAGTTCGTGGTCGTCGACGAGGGTGCGGCTGCTGTGATCAGCGGAAATTCGGCGAGTGTGCTCGCCCCGGGCCTCGTCGAGATCGAGCCCTCTGTCAGGGCGGGCGACGAGGTCTTCGTCCTCGACCGGAAGGGAGAGTGCATTGCCGTCGGCCGGGCGAGGGTGGACGCAGGCGATGCGAGGTCGATGGAGAGGGGGATGGTCGTCAGGACCCGCCGGACGTCTCCATCCGCCTGCATCCCGGGGGAGGCGACGTGGGACGATGCCGTCGCAGCGAATGCAGGTCCGATCGCAGAGCACGAGGAGGAGGCGATCGCGTTTTCGCGGGACGCGGCAAAGGCCCACCGGCTCCCGGTGAACGTCTCCTACTCAGGCGGGAAGGACAGCCTCGCGACGCTCCTCCTCGCCAGGAAAGCGCTCGGGGACGTCCCGATCCTCTTCGCGGACACGGGCCTCGAGTTCCCGGAGACGTACGAGAACGTCGGGAAGGTGGCGGAAGAGTTCGGGCTCCCGGTTGTCAGGGCGGAGGGCAGCGAGGCCTTTTGGGAGTCGTTTGCCGTGAACGGGCCCCCTGCACGCGACTTCCGGTGGTGCTGCCGAGTGGCGAAGCTCCAGCCCGTGGACCGGGTCATCCGGGACACGTGGGGCGAGTGCCTCTCCTTCATCGGGCAGCGGAAGTACGAATCGGCCCGGAGGATGGCGAGTTCCCGCGTCTGGAGGAACCCGCATATCCCTGCACAGGTATCGGCCGCACCCATCCACCACTGGACGGCGCTGCACGTCTGGCTGTACCTCTTCCGGGAGAAAGCGCCGTACAACCGCCTCTACGAGGAGGGGATTGACAGGATCGGCTGTTTCATGTGCCCCTCGAGCGACCTTGCCGTCATCCGCCACGTCATCTCCCGCTACCCAGGCCTCTGGGAGGGGTGGGACGCGAAATTGAAGGAATGGCAGCAGGCCCGCGGGCTCCCCGAGTCCTGGGTGGAGACTGCCGGGTGGCGGGTCAGGGGGGAGAGCCGTGAAGAGGATCGTCATCGCTGACTACGGTCTCGGGAACCTGAGATCGGTCTCTAGGGGGCTCGAAAAGGCCGGCGGGAGGCCGGTCGTCACGGCAGATCCCGGAGAGCTGGCATCGGCGGACGGGGTCGTCCTCCCGGGCGTCGGGGCGTTCCGCGATGGCATGGAGCAGCTGGGGGACCTCCGGGAGGTCATCGTCGAGGCGTCGGCCTCGGTCCCGGTGCTCGGGATATGCCTCGGGATGCAGATGATGCTCGAGTGGAGCGAGGAGCAGGGGCTGCACAGGGGTCTTTCGCTCGTCCCCGGGACGGTCCGCCGTTTCCCTAAGTCCCCTGGCCACAAGGTCCCCCACATGGGGTGGAACTCCCTCTCCTGCGTCCGGCCGGACAACCCGCTCTTCCAGGGGGTGCAGGCCGGGGATTACATGTACTTCGTCCACTCCTACTATGCCGACACGGACGAGCGGCACACGGTTGCGCAAACCGAATACATCATCCCCTTCGCCTCCTCGATCTGGGATGAAAGGAACGTCTTCGGTGTCCAGTTCCACCCCGAGAAGAGCGGGGCACGCGGTCTCCGCCTGCTGAAGAATTTCCTGGACCTCCTGTGACGGGACAAGGCAGAAGCGTCGTCGCGGGGACAAACCATATCCGGAATCCAGTCACACCTGTCACCATGTTTTCCCGGCTCCGTTCCCACGTGCAGGGACTCGCTGAGCTCTCGCGTGCGATCGGGTTCCTCGTGGTCTTCGTGGTGGCGGTCCCCCTCCTCACCGGTGCTGTCCTCGGCATCCCGGAGGAAAGGGTCCTCCCCCTGATCGCCTCTGCCTTCATCCTGCAGGGCGCAGCGCCGCCCCTCGGCCACCCGCTCGGGCTCTCCAACCCTGTCATCCTCTTCCTGATGGCGTCCTTTGCAGTCGGCGTCGTGTCCTTCATCTTCGAGGCCTGCGAGGCGCTCGCCCTCTCGTCGGAGCGGGTCGCACGGTGGATAGGGAAAGTCAGGGAGACGATGGAGAGGCACCCCTCGATACGCTCCTATGGCGCCGTCTCCTGCATCTTCGTCGCGTGGATACCCGGGATCGGGCTCTACGGGACACCCGTGATCGCGTGGATCCTGGGGTGGCCGAGGTGGTCAACGGTCGTCTTCACGACGGCAGGGTTCGTGATCGCGTCGGGCCTGGTCCTCGCGGGGGTGGAGCTTGCCGGGTCCCTCCACCAGGCCTTTTTCTAAAAAAAAATTGCGACACCTAAAAGGTGTTCGCCTCCTGCAGATGGAGAGGGGCTGACAAAACACAACGGGGGAAGGCCAGTTCTCATTATATCCCATGGGAATTTTCTTCCTCGCCATCGTGACGGCTGCGTAACCGGGTGATCGACACCCGTTCAACATGCACCAGCTGAAACGTGGACAGAGAGGCCAGGCGCTTCTTGTCAGGGATGAACCCGGGTCTCTTCCTCGCCCAGGCCCTCCGTCGCGAGCCGGAGGGTGATGACCCCGCTGCACGCCTTGCACGTGTAGTACTTTTCCGTCCAGCAGGACGCACACGCCCACCTCCCGCACAGGGAGCACTGCCGGAGTTCTCTCTTGGGAAACGTGCCGTTGCAGAGGTCGCAGGAGAAGCGGGAGAAACTGGCAGGGTCCCGGTCCGGGGGATCTCCCTGCCGCCTCACGTGCTGGATGTCCTTCCGGATGCGGGAGAGGAGGTCTTCCTTCTGCACCTCTCTTGGACTCTCAGTGGATGACCTGGTTCTCCAGAGCTTCAATTCTCTCCTCCAGGCTGCCCAGCTCTTCGCCGAACTCCTTTTCGAAGGCCTTCAGAGCTGCCATCCTCTCCTCGTCCCTCGCGAGGGGGGGAAGATGCTTGTCCCTGAACCGCTCGGCCTCCGGGCGCCGGACGAGCGACCACTCCTCGACCAGAAGGTCGAACCTGCGGTCGAGGTACTCGTCCACCCGGCTCTCCAGGGGGCGGGAGATCTCCAATTTTCCCGTCGACCCGCGGAAGTAGTAGTAGAGGACAAACGCGATCAGGATGACGAGGATGAGAACGAGGAGCCCTTCGACGATCGTCATCTCCTCCTCCCCCTGACGTACTCGAGCCTCTTCTCGAGCTCGGTGAGCTTCGCCGATGCCGAACCCTCGAACCAGGAGCATCTCCGCGACTCTTCTTCCAGGGCGGAGAGCCGGGCTTCGAGGTCGCCGATGTCCTGCCGCGTCGCGAGGTCCCACTCGTCGATCAGGTACTTCATGCGCCGGTCCACGTAGGAACCGAGGTAGTCCGAGTACCTCATTGCCCTTCGAGCCTCCTTATCTCGTTTTCGAGTGCGGCAGCCCTCTTCTCGAGGGTGATCCTGTCCCTCTCGAGCGCATCGATCTGCATGTGGACACGGTCGAGCCGCCGTTCAATGTTCTTCAGGTGCATGGAGGTGACGAGCTCCCACTCGCTGATGATCCCGGGGAAGTTCCGGTCGAAATACTCGTCGAGCCCCTTGTCCATTGTCGGGAGGCGCCTGTCGATCGCTGCCGGGACCTCCCTGATCGTCTCCAGGAACGGGTACTTCTCTGTCGTTCGCCCCGGAGTCTCGTACACAGTCATTGTATCACCCCAGCCTCTCCTCTTCGCGTTTTATCTTTTCTATCATCCGGTCGAGTTTCGTCAGGGCGACCTTGCTCTCGAGGCGCTTTAACCTCTTTTCGATGGCATTGCGCCGCGCAAAGATGTCGGAATCCAGTTCCACGTTCTCCTCGTCGAGCCTTCTCAATTCTTCGAGGTCCTTAGGGGGGACCCTGTAGAACGGCCGCCCCTTCTGCTCCATGTCAGCCTTCATGAGGTTGATCTTCTCGCGCTCGAGTTCGAGCTGGGCGAGCCGGGTCCCCGTATACATCAGGCGGACCTCGCGGATGACGAGGAAGAGGACGATCAGCCCGACGAGGACGAGGAGGTAGGGGAGCATCCCCTCGAGTACCACCCACACGTCTGTCATTTATTCCGGTCCCCCGGGGGTCACAGGTCTCTCTCCTTGAGGTTCTTCTTCACCGATTCGACACCCTTCCCGACGGACTCCTTGGTCGAGGACGCCTTCTTCGAGATCGTCTCCTTCGCCTTCTTCACGTCCTCCTTGACGCTCTCCTTCGTCTCCTCGGCTGATTTCCTGATGCGTTCTGCAACGGGTGGGACCCGTGTCACTGTCACCTCCCCGCCTGGGATGGCGCCGGCTGCCGCTATATCTTCAGGGCTCAGCCTTATACACCCTGTTTCGACCAGGGTGTCTGCAAAGACCGTCACGACCACGGGTTTCCTGTCACCCCCTGCCGAGACCTCGACACTGTCCCCTTCCTTGATCCCGAGGGCATTCATGTGGCCCTCGTGGACCCGGGCCCTACCCCTGCTTGGAAATGCCCTCTCCTGGACTTTCAGCTTGATCGATTCCATACGTGAAGAAAATGCGTTGGAATGCTATAAAGTATCTCTGCCCCACCCCGGTCAGCTTCTTACCGGAGAGACCGACTCTCAGCTGCCGTTCCCTCCCCCCGGTGCATCGGCCGATGGCCAGGGTGGAGAAGACGAGAACGTTTGACATGAAAACAATAATGGTGCATCTTGCAACAGGCCCGACGCATGAAAATGCCGGCAGCATTTTCATAGGAAATCGACCGGTTCACTCGCCGAAATTCGAATGGGAGGAGGATGAAAATATTTCGGCATTTTGCCGTTTCGAGTGGTTATTCGAGTACGAGTGGGGGCTGCCGCCCCCACACCCCCGGTGCGATGCACCCCGCCGCCCCCGGAGGGTGCCCCGGCGGCGGTTCAGCGACTTGCAAACCAGGAACAGCATAATTATATGTCTCCAAGGGAACTCGAGTCGAGTATTCATCCAGGCAATGAACATCCGGAAGACTAGAATCGTATTGCAAGAGGATATAGGAACACCGGTAACCTCATCGTCATGATCTCTATCAGGTGTGGTCATCTCGAATTCGATTTATCCACTTGATATGAGGAAAAGGGAAATTTTCCTCGGTTGGGCCCGATGCACGGACCATGGTGTTCTATGCATCCGATTGATTGATCCTCACGAGGGGGGCACGGGGCTTTGGTGGACAGGGCCAGGCGACATGGTGAGACGGGGCATGCATGCCACGGTGCAGAAACTAATTATCGTCAGCCTGCACAGGAAACCACATGAGAACTCACATGAGGTCGATCGTTTTTTTGCTGCTCTGCATTCTCTGCCTCGCCCAGGGCGTGCTCGCCTACGAACTCGTCATCAAGGCACCGGGGGAAGTCAGGGTCGGTGCGCCCATCGAGGTCTCGGGGAACACGACCTTCCCGGTGGGCACCGAGTTCGACCTGGTGCTTTACAGGATCCAGACCACGGCACCCGAGATCATCTCGCAAAAGTCCATCGTGGTGGACGATTCCAAGTCGTTCGAAACCACTTTCTCGACAATCGGCCTCGATCCCGGCGAGTACAAGGTCGAGGTCAGGTTTCCCGCCGACCCGGGTTCGAAACTGAGCTCGGGCTCGGTCACGATGCGCATCGTCAAGGTGACGGACAGGTCGGGCGAGATCGTGATCACCTCGGCCAGGGACCAGGTGCTCGGGGAAGCCCTTCGCATCGAGGGGTATGTCCCCAGGGCCGGCGTCGTCACGCTGACCATGAAGGTCACCGGGCCGCAGGGGGCAGTCATCCCGCCGGAGGTCATTAGGACATCGACCGTCCTCGGGAAAGAGGACGGCTTCTTCAGCAGGACGGTCCCGGTCAACGAGAGGGGGAACTACTACGTGGACTTCTCCGACGTGAAAGGCTACATAACGACGGTGAAGTTCACGGTGGATGAACCGGCCGGGGTGACAGTCTCGCCCATCATGGGCACACCGGAAACGACCGTGGGGACCCCGGGTACAACTGTGGGGACTCCGGGTACGACCGCGGTATCCACCCTGCCGACGACGCAGGCAGCATCCCCCTTCCCGGTTGCAGGCTGCATCGCCGGTCTCCTCCTCCTTGCGCTCGTGTCCCGGGCACGGGAAAAAAGGAGGTAAAAACAGGCTGAAACAGTCAGGCAGAATCTCCTTTTTTACTGCCGGCCCGCTCCCCGGCCGCCATGGCGATGCACCGGGCGGCTCGATTTCCGTCGCCCGCTGCCGGGACTACCGTAACTTCTTCTTCCTCCACCAGAAGAAGACCTCGTAGAGGAGGAGGATGACGATGACCAGGACGCCGCCGAAAAAGAATGCGAGGGCGATGTCCGCGGGGATAGCCTGGGGGAGCGGTGCAGGCGGTGCACTCGTGGGGGCGGGGGTTGCCATGATCTCGACCGCCTTCTCCGCCCGCGAATACGCCATACCACCGCCGGCGAGGCTTCCACCATCCTGTCCCCATATCGTGGGGCGGAGGGCGGTGAGGATCGCGTACGCTGCGAGCGAAGAGAGGGCGACGACGCCGAAGAGCGCCGCGTACTTGAGGAGGATCGAGCGGACAGACTGCACCTCCGGCGCGACGATCAGGACCTGGTTGCGCAGGCCGTACACCTTGACCTGGCGGCCTTTCACGCTGTATTTCGTGTCCTTGATCTCGATCAGCCCAGCCTCGAGGAGGTTGTCGACGTGGTACTTGACCGTGCCCATCGGCATGGCGAGGGCGGACGCGAGGTCACCGGCAGTCATCGTGCCCTTCTCGAGGGCGTGGAGGATGTCGCCTGCAGCCTGGCTCGCGATCGCCTTCCCGATCTTCTGGGACCGCTCGTCTCCGGGGGCGAGGATGACCACTTCCCCCTCTGCTCCCCCCGGTCCCGGCCTGCCAGCGCCTCCCTCTCCCTGGATATCGTCCATTCCCCTTCCCGCCTAGGAACCCAGTGCCGCCAGGATCTTCTCCCTGCCCGCGGCAAGCGCCGCATCGATCTTCTCGACCGCGGGGCCGCCGCCCCTCGCGAGGGAGGGTGACCCCCCGCCCTTCCCCCCGAGGACCGCACAGACGTCCCTGATGATCTCGCTGGCATCCACCTTGTCCGACCCCGACGCCAGGAGGGCTGTCGCCTGGTCCGAACCCCCGGCGAGCAGTGCGACCCCGCCGCGGGCCGCGATCTCACCCCCGATCTCGGCCAGTTCCTTGCCCGAGAGGTCTATCCTCCTGACGAGGACGGGGGTTCCGCCCACGAGCTCCACCTCGAGGGATTCCTTCTCCAGCTCCGCGATGCGCTGGCGGAGCCGCTCGATCTCCTTCTTCTGCGCTTTCCACTCGGAAAAGAACCTGTTCACGGTGGCAGGCAGGTTCTCGACCTGGACGGAGAGGATGCCGGCAGACTCGGAGAGGATATTCTCGATGCGGTGCACGTACTCGACAGCCGCGAGGCCTGCTGCGAACTCCAGGCGCTCGATGCCGTCCTGGATGTGTTCCACCCGAATGACCTTGATGAACCCCACGTCCCCCGTGCTCCGGCAGTGGGTCCCTGCGCACGCCTCGACATCCCCCGCGACCCGGACGACCCGGATCTCCCTTCCCGGCGGGACGCCGCCCTGGTAGAGCGAGAACCCGTACATCTGCTCTGCCCGGGTCCTGTCGAGGTACGTGACGTCGACCGGGAGGTCGGCCATCACCATGCGGTTCGCCGCGATCTCAATCTTGTGCAGTTCTTCGGGCGTGACGTGCTTGTAGTGCCGGATATCGAGGCGCGAGCTCTCCGGGCCCTTCTGCGCCCCGGCCTGGTGGATGTGGGCGCCGAGCACCTCCTTTGCGGCATGGAGGAGGATGTGGGTCGCCGTGTGGTGGCGCATCAGGGACCACCGGCGCTCCTCGTCGATGATCCCCTTCACCCGGTCGCCGCGGCGAAGGACGCCTCCTGTCACGTGGTGGAGGATGACCTCGCCCACCTTGCGGACGTCGTCGACCTTGACCATGTTCTCCGCGGAGAGGAGCATGCCGGTATCGGAGGGCTGGCCGCCACCCTCGGGGTAGAAGAGGGTCTGGTCCATGACCGCGTACCCATCGAAGAAGTCGAGGACCATGGCATCGAATTCCATGTCGGACGGCTGCTCGTAGTAGAGCTTCTGTGTCGGCGGGAGCGCCGATATCCTAGCGGTGTACCTGGCGAACGGGTCCTCCTGCACTTCGGGTTCTGACTCCGAGTGCATGTCGGCGATGAGCGAGTAGAAGTTATCCGGGAGCTCGACGACGGCCCCTTCCGCGGTCGCCACTTCCCTGATGATCTCGGGCGGGATGCCGTGGGAGTCGTAGAGCGTGATCACCTCCTTGAGAGGGATCCGTTCGCGTTTCTTCTTGTACGTCCGCGCTATTCTCTGGACGATCTTCGTCCCCCTCTCGAGCGTGGCGTTGCTCTTCTCGACCTCGCGTTCCACGATCTCCCGGACGGTGCAGATGTCCTGCTCGAAGGCACCCGTACCCACGATCCTCATCTGCTGCTCGATCAGGTCCGCGAGCGGCTCCTTGATCCCCAGTTCCTTCATCATCCGGAGCGTGCGGCGCAGGACGAGCCGCACGAGGTACCCTTCCCGCACGTTCGAGGGGACGATGCAGTCTCCGAGCATGTAGGCGAGGCACCGGCTATGGTCCACGATGGCGTACACCCTCTCCACGGGGGCGATCATCCGGTCCAGGCGCTCGATCGGCACATCGATCGCCGTCGCGACCTTCTTGCGCAGCTGCCAGAGGTTCGTCCCCGAGATGTCCATCACCCCGGCGAACCGTGCGTTCAGGGAGAGGATCTTGGTGTATTCCTTGTCCTCGAGCGCATGGGCGAGGCCGGCCGATTCCATCACCTTGCTGACCATCTCCGGGAAGACCGCATCGTAGATGGTGGGAGATCCCCTCGAGGCCCAGACGAGCCTCTCGAGGCCATAACCCGTGTCCACGATGGAGTTGGGCATCTGGTAGTAGGTCTCCCCGCCAAGCTGTATCCCGGGCTTTCCCGTTTTGGTCCGCCCGAGGCTCATGAAGACGAGCGTCGCGACCTCGAGCCCCCCGATCAGGACCTCGAGGCTCGGCCCGGCGTTCCCGCCCCCTATCCACGGGTGCTCCTTGTAGGTCACGAGGGAGAGGTCAGCGCCGATGGACGCGAGGAACTGCTCGCACAGCTCGACCGTCCGCTCCTTCCAGTAGACCATCTCGCCCTCCCGGTTGAATGCATGGTGGGCCATCATCTCGAAGAGGGTGAGGTGGCGCCCCGAACGGCCGACCGAGTCGAGGTCGTTGAGCCTGATGCAGGGCTGGGAGATCGTCAGGGGGTTCGCAGGAGGCGGTACGATCCCCCCGGTCACCCAGGGCTGGAAATCGGCGATCGAGGCAATCGTGAGGTAGATATCGTCTCTCCACCGTGCGGCGACCGGGTACCTCGCGATCCTCGTGTGGCCGTTCTGTTCGAAGAAGGAAAGGAATGCCTCCCGCATCTCGTCCACGGTGTGGCACCTGAACACCGGTGCCCCGATGAACTTGTAGGTCTCGCACGGGGCGTCGCCGCACGTCTGGGTGTCCGGGTCACGCGTCCAGAACGCTGCACCGCACCGCGAGCATATCTTGCGGGTGAGTCCGTGGGCCTTGAAGTATTCGAGCTGGTATTCCTCTTCGAGCATGAAAACCACGTGTTCTGATTTCATTCGGCTTGGAACGATAAAAATTGTTGGCTTTGCTCATGCTTTTCCCGTCCACGTCTCCTGGTACCATTCCCCGACCTCACGGAACCCCCCTACCAGTGACGCGACCTGGACCGCGAGCAGGTGCCAGCACAGCCCGCCCCGAAAGAGGTGATCGTGGCACGTGCAGAACCCCTCCTCGACGATGTACTGGCCGGAACTCCCGGCAACGACGACGAAGTCCCTGTACTGCATCACCCGGCCGGAGTCGAGGGCTTCGAGCGCCTTTCTGCCGCGTTCACCGTAGAGCCGGACCAGCTCGCTGCGGAGACGGGGCGGGAGGCAGCGCTCCTCTTTCAGGCTTTCCCAGAACTCTTCGGCGTCCATGTCCTGACGACCGGTGGATCATCGATGTACGTCCAGCCCATCCTGCCTGCGAGCGCTCTCATGCCCGGGGACTCGAGCGCGTAGTGGGTCGCTTCGAGCAGCGGGACAGGGGATGCCCTGGCAACGGAATGCCTCAGCTCCGCGGAGAGGAAGACGCGGGCCCCTGCAGCCGCTGCCTCGGTGACTAGATCGGGGGAGAATGCGGATCCCCCGGCAACGGCCAGGGATCCTGGGAGGTCCGGCTCCCCCCAGGCAGCCAGGGGGCAATGGAGATTCTCTGCGGTCTCCGGGATGGAGAGCGGGCAATCGCCGGCCAGGCCGAGGGAGAGGGCACGGCGGTTTTCGAGACGGAGGAGGTCTGCGAGTGCATCGTTGATCCCGCCGGGGGCGTGGTCGAAGTTGGAGTGGATGACGAAGACGTGGATCCCTGACGAGAGGGCGGCCCTGAGGAACGATGCGAGGCTGCCTGTCACGGATGTCGCAGGAGTCCAGAGGGGCGTGTGATGCACGACAAGCATATCTAACCCGGAACAGACCGCCTCCCGGAGCACTGCGGGAGTCGCGTCGAGGGCGCAGGACACCTTCTCTATCTCCCGGTCGCCTTCGACGACGAGGCCGATCCTCCCGGCGTCCCACTCCTCTGCGAGGCTGGGAGGTGCGATGCCTTCCATGAGGGCGACGAACTGCGGAATGATCATTGCCAGGATATAGGCGGCAGGGGTAATCAAAGGTTTATTACTATAAGTAATACGAAACATCTATAAATATTCATTTTTAAACATCATGCCATGCGCAGGACCATCCACGAAATTAACGAACGGATAAAGGAGGGAAATGCACGGGTGGTCACCGCCGAGGAGATGCCGCAGGTCGTCGCGGAGCTCGGCGAAGAGGGTGCCCTTGCAGAGGTCGACGTGGTCACGACAGGGACATTCGGTGCGATGTGCTCGTCGGGGTGCTTCTTCAACTTCGGCCATGCCGAGCCCCCCATCCGGATGGAGAAGGTCTGGCTCAACGACGTGGAGGCGTATGCAGGGATCGCCGCCGTCGATGCGTACCTGGGGGCGACAGAGAAGTCCACGACCCGCGAGGAGAACTACGGGGGCGCCCACGTCATCGAGGACCTCGTTTCCGGGAAGTCGGTGGAGCTTCGTGCCATCTCCAGGGGGACGGACTGCTACCCCCGGCGCACTCTCACGACCGAGATCCTCCTCGAGAACTGCAACCAGGCGATCATGGTCAACCCGAGGAACGGGTACCAGAGGTACAACGCTGCAGTGAACTCGGGTGACAGGGTCCTGCACACGTACATGGGGATGCTCCTCCCGTCCAGGGGGAACGTCACCTACTCGGGGGCCGGGGTGCTCAACCCGCTCGCGAACGACCCGCACTTGAGAGTCATCGGCCCGGGGGTCCCCTGCTTCCTCGGCGGGGCGGAGGGGATGGTCGTCGGGGAGGGGACCCAGGCGTCACCGGCGACAGGGTTCGGGACCCTCATGGTGACCGGCGACCTGAAAAGGATGGACCCCGACTACCTGCGGGCTGCCACGATGACAGGGTACGGCGTCACCCTCTATGTCGGGCTCGGTGTCCCCATCCCTGTCCTCGACATCGAGACTGTCAGGAGCACCGCGGTGCGCGACGAGGATATCTGGGTCGACGTCGTCGATTACAGCGTCCCCTCCCGGAACCGCCCGTCCCTTGGGCAGGTCACCTACGCCATGCTCCGGAGCGGGCGGGTCGAGGTCGGGGGAGAGGAGGTCCGGGCCTCGCCCCTGTCGAGTTTCCGGCGGGCGAGGATGGTGGCGGGGGAGCTGAAAGAATGGATAGAATCCGGCAGGATGACGCTCGCGCTCCCCACCCGCCCCCTCGACCCGGACCGCAGGGTAGAGCCGATGAAGGAGACCGTCGAGGGCCCCCGTGTCCTCCAGATCATGGAGAGGCGGGTCGCCACCATCGGGGAGGATGCCCCCATCAGGGACGCAGCAGCGAAACTCCTGAAGGGCGAGACCAACCACCTGCCCGTCGTCAACGGCGATGGTGTCCTCGTCGGAATCGTGACGACGTATGACATCTCGAAGGCGGTCGTCAACCCGGGGAAGGGGAATGACGTCAGGGACATCATGAGGCGCAAGGTCGTCACGACGACGCCCGAGGAGCCTGTCGATGTCGCCATCCGCAAGCTGGAGAAGTACAATATCAGCGCCCTCCCCGTCGTGGACAAGGCGATGCGCGTCGTCGGGATACTGACGGCCATGGACCTAGGCAAGCTCATCGGGGGGAGGTGGCTCAAGTGAAGCTCCTTGTCACGTTCTCCTCGAAGGAGGGGAAGAGGCCCATCATAGCCCAGGTCGTCCGGGACACGGGAGTCCTCGTCAACGTGGAGCGCGCCATGATCGAATCGAACGAGGGAGAGGCACTCATCGATATCCCGGAGGAGTCCTGCCGCATCGTGAAGGACAGGCTCACCGAACTCGGGGCGGCAGTGCGCATCCTCGAGGACGAGATCCTCCTCGACGAGACCGAGTGCGTGGACTGCGGCGCCTGCATCAGCATCTGCCCCCAGGAGGTCTTCTCCTTCGACAGGGAGTTCAAGCTCCAGATGGACGCGAAGAGATGCGTCCTCTGCGGGAGGTGCATCGAGATCTGCCCGCACCGCGCCCTGTCGCGGAAGGGGGAACTCTGACGGCCATCTCGTCCCTTGACAACACCGCGACTCCGCCATGCTGGAAGGACAGCCCTGCCCTGGCTCTCCCTTCGGCCCGGCGGGACTCTTTCCGCCAGCCCTTCACCACCGCCGTGCGGGACCTCCAGCCTGGAACATCCCGCTCCGGCCGATCCACTTCTTTCGTGTGAAGTCGTAAGCCTTCCAGAGAGAGCCCCTGCGAATGATTGCGAGGCGGAGGGCACGTGGCAATTCGTCGCCGGGAAATGCACCGTCTCCAGGGTCGATCTCCCGGCCGATGTCCCTTGCCAGGGAAAGGACCTGCTGCCCCTTCTCTCTCGTGAGGTTGACCGCGACCGAGACATGGAGGATGCGCTGCGACGGGGGGATATCGATATGGTTGCACTTCCTGAAATAAGGGGAAAGGGCCTGGTTGATGGCCCGTGTGCACGCGGTGAGCTCCTGGTCCTCCCGGAGGAGGAACGAGACGGCGAGACCCCTGTCCCCCTCGAAGACGTGGAGGTCTCCGGGGTGCACGACCCCGGGGGCTGAAAGCGGCCGGAGGGCCCGGTCGAGGAGGGAAACTGGGTCCACCCCAGGTGCGAGCGAGAAAGGGCCGCAAAGCGTGACATGGGGAAAATAGCGTTCCCTGTGGGAGAGACCTACTTTTTCTGCCACCTGGTCCTGCACCTGGACCAGGGCGGGCCAGTGGACGCAGAGGACGACGATATATGTCGGATGCCGGGGCTCCTTCACGCGGAACCGGCGGTGGCCCGCATCCATCCTGGGTCGCATCTCTCTCCATAAGGACTTGATCGCAGGCAGGAATAACCTGTTCGGAGTGCTGCCCGGGAGATACTCGCGGTTTTTTCCCTTGCAGGGACAATACCAGACTTGTGATACGCCGCCGGTTCCAGTTCAGGGAGACCATCGCCACGGTCCTCGCTGAACAGGAGGAGCACGTGGAGGCAGCCCGGCGCGGGCTGATGAGGTCCCGCCAGGAACTCGAGCGGTACATTGCAGGCGACCCATTCTTCGCGATGACCTTCGAGCCGTACGCCGTGGAGACGGGTTCCGTCACCGTGGACAGGATGTCGGCGGCAGGGATGTCGGCAGGGGTCGGCCCGATGGCAGCCGTGGCCGGGGCGATCGCGTGGGCAGGCGTCGAAGAGATGGTCCGCGAGGGGGCCGGCTTGGCAGTCGTCGACAACGGAGGGGACATCGCCCTCGTCTCGGACAGGCCGCTCTCCGTTGGCATCCATGCAGGGGCGTCCCCACACAGCGACCGCCTCGCATTCCGATTACCGCCGCAGCGTGAGGTGCTCGGGATATGCACGTCCTCTGCAACGGTAGGCCCCTCGCTATCGTTTGGGACGGCAGACGCTGTCTGCGTCCTCTCCCACGACCCCAGCCTCGCCGATGCCTGGGCCACGGCGATCTGCAACTCGGTCTCACCGCAGGATCGAAGTGTCCTCGAGCGAGTCCCCTGGGACCGCGTCGAAGGCGTCCTCGTGATCGAGGGTGACTGGGTGTTCGAGGCGGGAGACCTCCCGCCCATTGTCAGCGCCCGCGTCGATCGGGACCTCGTGACAGGGGGTCTATGGTAGGGGAGGTCCCGATGGCGCTTGGGATCGGTGAAACGGGGAAACAGGGCCGTCTCTCTCCACGTTAACGGGGATGGGATAGCACTCCTCGGTCGAGAGAGCGGGGCGATGGCCAGTCTCCCCGAGGATAAAAATCCGCCCCTGCGGACCCGCGATATCCCCTGGGGTTCCTACCATAACTCGTCGATGAACCGGGTTACCTTCTCGTGCGCGTCCTCGCCCTCGAAACTGGCAAGGACACTCTCGTCGTCGCAGACGGACAGGACAGGCTTGCCGCCCTCCACGCGGAAGACGACCCGGAAAAAGTCCTCTTCGTCGAGCAGCACCCCGTGCGCGAGCGCGGATGCAGGCTGGAGGACGAGCCTCTCCCTCTCGAAATCACCGGGGTCTCTCCGGAAGAAATAGTAGTACACCTGGAATGCATTCAGGAAGTCCGAGACGAGGAGTTGCTCGCGGACGGCCGGGTCCACCAGGTCGAGTTCCCTCGCGAGGGCGTCATCGTCCTCCTCTGCCCTCTCGAGGAGAGCGTCCGCGATGCCCGCAAGCTCGCCCTGGGAGAGGGTGCACCCATCGTCCTGCATGATCGTTCATTGGTTTTTCAGGCTGCATATACGTTGGTGCAGGAGAAGCGGGAAGAGGAACTTCGAACGGGTGGAGGAAGTGGGGAATCACGAGAATTATCATTTGCCGAGATGTACACTATGCACCGGCAGGCCATGAAGGAAGAAGATCTGGACTGGGAGGTCTACCACCTTATCGCGGCAGACCCGACGCGCGATGCAGGGTCCCTCGCCGCATACCTGCACTGCTCCCCCGACGATATCCGGGGATCGTTCGGACGGCTCGAAAGGGCGCTCCTCATCGAGCGGGAAGAGGGGGGAAGAGTCCATGTCCTCTCTGTCCAGGAGATCCTCCTCCGATGCCAGGCCCGCTACAGCAGGGATTTCCCGTTCGTCATCGAGGGGGGCGTGATCAAAGCGAAGGACGACCGGGAGCCCGGCAAATGACGGAGGTCTGCGTGCTCCGGCTCGGGCATCGTCCCGAGCGGGACCAGAGGGTGACGACGCACGTGGGGCTGGCCGCCCGCGCTCTCGGGGCCCGGGGGATGTACCTCGCAGGCCGCGATGCAGGAATCGTTGCAGGCATCAGGGACGTCGTCGCGCGCTGGGGCGGCGATTTTTTCATCGAGGACGGCGTCTCCTGGAAGAGGTGCATCAGGGAATGGCAGGGGTCGGGTGGCGTCGTGGTCCACCTGACGATGTACGGTGAGCCGGTCCGGGAGCGCGAGGCGGAACTCCGCGATAAAGGGAAGATACTCGTCGTGGTCGGGGCGGAGAAGGTACCGGGAGAGGTCTACACCCTTGCCGATTACAACATCGCCGTCACGAACCAGCCCCACTCGGAAGTCGCGGGGCTCGCCGTCTTCCTCGACCGCCTTTTTGCGGGAGAGGAACTCGGTGGGGAGTTCCCAGGCGGACGGATCCGTATCGTCCCCTCGCCGAGAGGGAAACGGTGCGAGGAGATATGACCCCCTCTGTCCTGGTGATGGGTTTTTCGACGCGGCACGTGGCGAAGTCGGCGCACGAGGCCGGGTATGCCGTCTATGCCGTCGACCATTTCTGCGACCAGGATCTCTCCTGGTATACCCGTGACAGGATCCGGTTCGAGGACCTCGACGACCTTCCGGCTGCCATCGAAGAGATGTGCAGCAGGCACCGGGTCGACTGGGCGGTCCCCACGTCGGGGGCAGAGGCCCTCCCGCACGGGTTGCCGGTGCTCGGGACGCCTCCCGACGCGGCAGCCCGTTTTCTCGACAAGGGAAAGACACAGGAGTTCTTCGAATCTCTCGGCGTTCCTGCCCCGAAGGTGCTGCAGGCAGGACAGTACCCTGCCATGATCAAGCCGCGTTCCGGCTCTGGCGGCTGGAGGAACAGGGTCGTCTCGTCCCCGGCGGAGGAAGCCGCGTGGCGCGACGAGTTCGGGGGAGTCGAGTCGATATTCCAGGAGGTCGTCGGCGGCATACCGGCATCGGTCTCCTGCCTCGCCGACGGGAAGGGAAACGCACGGGCGATCGCAGCGAACCGGCAGATCCTCCGCGGCGAGGGGGGATCCGCCTATGGGTTCTGCGGTTCGCAGACGCCCTTCGACCACCCCCTCGCGCCCCGGATGATGGCGTACGCAGAGAAGATCGCTGCATCCTCCGGCTGCCGGGGATCGCTGGGCATCGACTTCGTCGTCGGGAAGGAGCCCTGTGCAATCGAGGTGAACCCGAGGTTCCAGGCAACCCTCGACACCGTGGAGAGAGCGCTCGCGATGAACCTCTTCTCGGCCCACGCACGGGCATGCCAGGGTGTCCTCCCGGAGCGTGTGCCCGACCCCGCATGTGTCTCCGTCCGGCAGATCCTCTTTGCCGAGAAGGACTGCACTGTCCACGGCGACCTGTCGAATCTCTTTCCCGCTGTCTCCGATATACCCTGGCCGGGCACTTCCTTCGAGGAGGGCCGGGCAGTGGTCAGCGTCTATGGATGGGGACCGACCCGGGAGAGTGCCATGGAGCTCCTGGATACACATATCAGGAGAGTCAGACAATACGTACGGTGAAGCCCCATGGAAGAAATACTCGTTAATCCGGCGATCCATACCTACCTGAACCGGCTGGTCGGGGAAGAGGGGATCTCCCTCATCGCGAGCTTTCCCGGAGACGGTGAATACTCCGATGAAGAACTCGCAGAAAAGACCGGCATTAACCTCAATTCCGTCAGGCACACGCTCTACACGCTTTACGAGAAACGGCTCGCGGAGTACCGCCGCATAAAGAACAACGAGACGGGGTGGCTCACTTACCTCTGGCAGTTGCGGATTGACCGGATATACGATGTGATTGCAGAGGACCTGGCGCAGGTGCTCGAAAGGCTCGAGGCACGCGCAAAGTTCGAGGAGGAGAACGATTTCTACATCTGCAAGTCCTGCGGCGATATCCACACTTTCGACAGGGCCATGGACTCGGAGTTCCGGTGCCCCACCTGTGACAGCCCCCTCGAACACTTCGACAACGAGATACTCCTCAATGCCCTGAAGAAGAGGATACAGGCGATCAGAGAGTCGCTCGGCTATGCCTGACCGGCGCGAGAGGTGGCGCAATCTCCTTGAGGAGGCGGGGTGCAGCCGCGGAGTTATCAGGCACTGCGATGCCGTCTGCGACCTGGCTCTCCGTTTTTTCGTACAGGGCATCATGGACCGGGAAGTCCTTACTGCCGGCGCGATGCTCCACGATATCGGGAGGGGCAGCACCCACGGACTGTCCCATGCGCAGGTCGGTGCCGCTTACTGCAGGAAGAGGGGGCTCCCGGAAGAGGTCGTGCGGGTCGTCGAGTGCCACATCGGTGCAGGCCTGACGGCAGACGAGTGCACACTCATCCGCCTCCTGCCGGTAAACTGCCTCCCCGTCACCCCGGAAGAGAAGGCGGTCGCGAATGCCGACAACCTCGTGGTGGGAACGCATGTCATCGGCATCGGCGAGAGGATGATGCGTGTCCAGTACCTCCCCCGGCGGGTGAGGAAGCGTCATTACCGCCTGTGGCTCGAGATGGAGGCCTTCCGGGACTGTGCATCGATCCTGGGATCTGCCGGTGCAGGATGATTGCGGACCAATCGATACAGGGAGATTCCTGACCCCGGCAGGGTACCAAGGAAAAAAGGAACTGGCGTGTACTCCCTTTTTTCAGGTCAGAGGACGATGTTCCTGACCTGGGGCAGGTGGCGGACAGTCTCTATCACGAATGGCGGGAAGTCGCCCTCTATGATGATCACGAGTTTCGGGTCCTCGGAGAGGTGGGGGTCCGTGACGTAGATCTGCCTGATGGAGAGCCCGGCTTCCGAGACGATCCGCACCGCATTGCTGACGATACCCTTCTCGGTCGCGTCCCTGGGGTAGATCGTCATCACCGAGAGCCCGAGATGGTCTGCCACCCCGGAGAGGTCCGGGGTAACCCTCATGTGCGAGAAGATGGAACGGTGGAGGGGGAGCGAGAGGATCCTCTGTGCGGTCGTGTCCACGACCCTCCTGTCCGTGGGGATCGCCTTTGCCACCTGCGTAGACGGGATTTCGAGGCCGTTGCAGGTGATACGGCCCCTTTCGTTGACAGAGAAACCGTTTTCGAGGAGGAATTTTGCAACCTTTGCCTGGGAGGGGGAATCGGAAAATTCCCGGATGATCTCCGACCACATACAGAGGAGTACCGTGGCGAAGAATAAATAGACATCATTGATCGTTTCGATACATCGAGGCCCGAAAGGTGAAATATCTTTCACTCGATCTCTCGCGCATGAGTGTATACCATCGAGGAGCTGTTCTTTTCCTCGCAGATGGGATAGGATAAACTTATTTTGCAGACGCATCCATGTATTATGGCACGAGCGAGGGTTGCCGAGCCAGGTCAAAGGCGCCAGCTTGAGGGGCTGGTCTCGAAGGAGTTCTTGGGTTCAAATCCCATCCCTCGCACTCTGACACGTTGTTGCTTTCCTGGTAACTGTTTCTCGTTTCAATCCTTTGCTTGGTGAAGGGACGATATCCCTATGCAGGGATCGGTGCCGGGAATGCGAGTTTTCCGGTCAGATATATTTATCCCACCTTTCGCACGTAAGCAGTTGATTTCCCGGAATAAAATACTTAGATCTATATCTAAGTTCTGTAATATTTAATCTTTGCAAGACATATCACAAATTACCTCGGATAAACTTACATCGCGTCAAATCGGACACCTCGGATTGGTTGCAGGAATCATAGATGAACTGGGGATCACCAGCATCCTGGATAAAGAACTCACCAAAACGCGAGATCACACGCTCTCGCATTCCGACATCATCAAGGCCATGATCCTGAACGGACTCGGATTCAACGAACGACGTGTCTACCTATTCTCGCGGTTCTTCGACAACATTGCCACAGAACAGCTGTTCGGACCCGGAGTCACGCCAGACCATTTCACAGATGACGCAATTCTCCGCACACTCGACCGAATCTACGAATACGGTTCGACAGACCTCTTCAACAAGATCGTCCTCGAAGTCATGAAGAACCTGGCATTCGGCACACAACTCCTCCATGCAGATACCACGAGTTTCAGCGTTCATGGCGAGTATGAACCAGATGAGGACGATGGTTTTCCAGACCATCACCATCACGCATGGCCACAACAAGGACCATCGCTGGGACCTCAAGCAGTTCGTCCTCGCGATGGTTACCAACCAGCACGGGATCCCTCTCTTCACCCAACCGTATTCAGGCAACGAGTCGGACAAGAAGATCCTGCTCGAGACCATCCAGAAGGTCAAAGAGAACCTGAACATCTCAGACAAAGCCTACTATGTGGCAGACAGTGCATTCTACACATCTCACAACATCCAGACACTGGGCCGGCACACGTTCTGGATCAGTCGTCCCCCGACAACGATCGACGAGGTCAGAGCTCTCATTCATGCCGATGTCCCGATGAAACCTGCGGGAATTGAAGGGTACTCGCTCTATGAATGCCGTTCCGACTATGCCGGGATACCGCAGAAGTGGGTTCTCATCTATTCCGAAAAGGGGAGACATGCGAAGGAGAAGACGTATGCACGGACCCTCGAGGGTAGTGTAAAGGCTGCCCACAAGTCATGGAAGAAACTGAGTTCGAGAGAGTTCGCCTGCGAACCTGACGCGAGAATGGCGGCAGAGAGGTGGTTTGCCGAACACCCGTTCCTCTCTCCCGGGAACTATGAGGTCGTCCCGAGAGTGAAGAAAGAGAATGGGAAGAGAGGTCGGCCGGGGAAAGGGGAGCAGGTCAGTGTTGTATATTCCGTTGCATCTCCTCTCGAGGTAAATGCTGAGTTCGTCGAGCGGGAGAAGGAATACCTGGGCAGGTTCGTGGTCGCGACGAACGACCTCGACCTGGATGCGGGACTGGTCCTTTCGTACTACAAGGGCCAGCAGTCCGTGGAACGGGGATTTCGGTTCCTGAAGGACAATAGTTTCCATGTTGCCCAGGTATTCCTGAAAAAAGAGAGCAGGATCGAGGCTCTCTCGATGATCATGGTACTTTGCCTTTTTGTCTATGCCGTGGCGGAATGGTTGTTGCGGTCGAGGTTGAAGGAGACCGGGAAGAAGGTGAAGAACCAACTGAATAAGCTGATCCAGAACCCGACGATGAAGTGGATCTTCATGCTCTTCATGAAGCCGGCTGAGGTTACTGTTTCTGTGAATTCACATATTCGGCGATTTATTGTGAATCTGGACGAGGTGGTGACAGAAATACTTGACGTGATGGGGCCGGAATGCAGAAAATATTATTTTTTGAGGGAGACCTGCGAAATGTAGGGTACATCATAATTTTTTTAGAAATAGTGTGTTATGGGCAATATTGTTGAACAGCAGATTTTTGATTAATCGCATAACCGCAAGTTATATCATATTATATGATATAATATGGAATAATTATGGTGAAAATGCTAATAGAACTGTCCGAGGAAGAGGATAAAATTGTGGAGGTGTTCAAAGTGGTAAAAGGGATGAATTCAAAACAGGATGCCATTAAGGAAATGATACGATACTTCGCGGTAGAAATTCGACCAAAGAATGTTGAGGGAAAAACGTATTTTAAATAATGGCGGTGGGTAAGTATGGGCAGACCAGTTCCGAGAAATAATACCAAGCGGATCGAAGGAGAGGATAGTGTTCTAGGAAAAATTTCTGGCCGAAGTGATGCCGTATTCCTCCGAAACAAGTACCAAACGGAGTTAGATAATGCTAATGCCGCTATAATTAATCATGTACATTATCTTTAAAATAAAATGAAAGAATTAAAGGGAGCATACGATAATGCTCAACGTTTGAAAAAAAATATTGAAGCTCATTTGGAGGAACGCAAGACTCTCTATGAAAACCTTGAGAATTTACTTGCAAATGAAAAGGGTCATGAGAAGGAGATGTGGTTTGAAACCTTAAAAAGCAGAATTCAAGAGATGAAAGATAAAAATCTCACTGTTTTTCCAAAATTAAAAGATTCTGATGTTGAATCGATGAATATTGGATCAACATTAGATCATCCAAAACAGTACCCTGATTCTAAAATCAAAGACCGATATGAAAAAATATTAAATGACATTGAATGGAAAGAACGGGCAATACGTAAAGAGCGAGAATCCTATAACAGGGCCGTTTCATCCTATAATTACCTCTTGACACCTTTTGAAAAGAACATTCAAAAAGCTGATGATAAATTCGTAGCATACGATAAAATATTCCAAGAAGGAACAAAAAGATTGAATGAGTGCCGATATTCTGGTAGTATTTTTCATAAAATTTCGTCAGAAAAAGCCAAAGATGAAATTACCCTTGATACTTTATCGCATCGAGTTGAACAATTTAGGAACACACTGGACATTATCAAAAGAAATTTATCTCAATATGAAACGAGAAAATTCGTTGAAATGCAATATTAGGTGAGCAATACGCACTAAAAAATGAAAACAAGTATTTCAATGGGAATAAATGAAAGAGGATTACGATTTACCCCCTCTATTTGCACATCTCTAACCATTTTCCTGTGCCTTTTTTGATTCGCAATAGTGACTGAAAATGAGAGGGTGCGGGAACGGGCCATCGAGTTCGAGTTCACTTGCTGGATAATCGGTTCGATCGCCGTCGGAACGCTCTTCGGGGTCGAGAGGGGATCTCTTGCCTATAGGTATTGAAGCGAACAGCCCTTGCTCTGACTCGATATTCGCTCAAAATAGCAAAATACCTCTAATTATCTGTAAATTGATGAAAAATTTTCAGATTTTTTAGAAAACACCCTGGAACGTCCACCAGTCTCAAGGAATGAAAATTCACAATCCTTCTCCTGTTTGAGAATCGGCAAGTGAAACAGTCAATTATTATGCCAACATCGAAAAAGCACCAGGATGATGTTAATCTCTTTGAATAATATTTGGATGATATTTAAAAATATTTATTAACATTATAGTGAGATTATGAGGAGTGTATTAACCAATGGATTCAAGTAACACTGACAAGGCTCGTGTGACGCAGTATAAAAGGAGATACAAGTCAATCACAAAGAAACAAAATTCATTGCAAAAATTGAGAGCGATTGGCTCTTCTAGGTGGGCGGCCTGCAGTTCCGCCCGACCGTGTAGGTCCGGAATGGCACCAATGCCTAGGTTCCAGGATCTCAGGGAATATGCACTTGGAAGCTGCAAGGGGCATTTTCTCATTTGGCATGCAATCGCATTGAAAACAGGAGATAGGGAAGAATTGTAACATTCGTTAAAAAAGGAGGTTTTAACTATGGCAGATTATACGAAAATGTGGCAGGACCTTGGACTTGACATCGAGAGCCACGAGGCCCTGCTTTCGGTTCTCGGAAAAGCATATGCGGACATTTTCCTCGTGCAGAAGAATCGCCCGGAGGGGATGAAGTATTTCGATTTCGTCATGAGCGAGGTTCATGGGCTCCGTATAAAGGAGATCATGGATGCCAAGGCACAGGGGAGGATCGTTGTCGGCTCGTATTGCACCTTCGTCCCGGAAGAGCTTGTCCTTGCCGTTGATGGAGTGGCGGTAGGCTTGTGTGCCGGCGCTGAATTCGGTTTCGAGGCTGCCGAGACACTGCTGCCGCGGAACACCTGTTCGCTCATCAAGTCCGTGTTCGGGTTCAAGCTCGGCAGGGTATGCCCGTACCTCGAGTCCTGTGATATTGTCGTCGGGGAGAACACCTGCGACGGTAAGAAGAAGGCTTACGAGATCCTCGCCCCGCTCGTAAAAGATTTCTACGTCATGGATATGCCCCAGGTCAAGAGCGAGATGGGAAGAAAGCTCCTTCGTGAGGAGTACCGAAAGTTCATGGCCAAGCTCGAGATGGAGAGCGGAAAGGAGATCACCCCCGCCTCTCTGAAGAGGGGGATCGAGATCGTCAATGAGAAGCGGAAAGCCATGCTCCGACTCAATGCCCTCCGTGCCGCAGATCCGACACCGATATCGGGGCTCGATGCCCTCCTGATCAACCAAGTCTTCTTCCATGACGACCCTGTCCGTTTCACTGACTCCGTCAACAAGATCTGCGACGAGCTCGAGATCCGGGTAAAGGACCACACCGGCGTGGCACCGAAAGGAACAACGAGACTTATTGTATCCGGCTGTCCGATGGCAGTCCCGAACTGGAAGGTACCCATGCTGATCGAATCCAGCAACGCTGTCATTGTTGGCGAAGAGTCCTGCGTAGGCGAGCGCAGCACTCGCTGGCTGACTGATGTAAAAGGCAGCACCATAGACGAGATGCTCGACGCGATTGTTGATCGGTATTTCAATATCGACTGTGCCATCTTCACCCCCAACCCCTCGCGGGTCAACCATGTGAAGGAGATGGTAAAGGATCTCCACGCAAACGGTGTCATCCACTACAGCCTCCAGTTCTGTCAGCCCTACATCATCGAGAGCAACCCGGTGGAGAAGGAACTGGAGAAGTCGCACATACCGACGCTCCGTCTCGAGACCGATTACAGCCAGGAAGACACCGGCCAGCTCAAGACCCGGATCGAGGCATTTGTCGAGCGCCTGAAAAAAAGATGAGATCTGCGGGAATCGATCTAGGGTCGCGGACGATAAAGTTTGCCGTTGTGGAAGATGGCAGGCTTGTCCATTCCCGAAAAGATGCCACTTCTCACGACCCGCTTGGAACTGCCCGGCAACTCATGGACGGGATTACCTTCGACCGGCTCACTGCAACCGGCTATGGGCGGCATCTCATCAAGGGGAGCATTGACTGCCCGGTTATCAGCGAGATATCGGCTTTCGTGCAGGGGGCCAGATTTTACTCAAATGACTGCCAATCGATCCTTGATATCGGCGGCCAGGATACGAAAGCGATCTCTCTGGATGACAAGGGGTGCCTGTGCAAATTCGAGATGAACGATCGCTGCGCCGCAGGAACTGGTCGGTTCCTCGAGGTGATGGCTGCGGCGCTCGGGTTCACTCTTGAAGAATTTGCAGCCGAGGCCATATTGGCGAACCGGGCTGAGAAAATAAATAGCATGTGCACGGTGTTTGCGGAATCCGAAGTCATATCCCTCATCTCGCAGGGTGCCGACCGCCGTGAAGTTGCTCTCGGTATCCATAAGGCCATCATTAGCCGCTCGGCGAGCCTTTTGAAGCGGGTTTCATCTGCCGGGAAAATATTTTTTGCCGGGGGGGTCGCACTGAATCCCTGTGCACGATCTCTCCTTGAGACGGAGACGAACAGACCGGTCTTTGTCCCGCCCGACCCGCAGATGGTCGGTGCGATTGGAGCTGCACTCGATGCAGCGGAAGAGGATTGGAACCTGTAATTTCTGATTTTTGAATTAGAGCTGACCGCTCCTGATATAGATCGTGGCGATGAAAAATTGGTCACCCGAAGAAATTCCTTGGACGGACTGGATCCACAATTCGACAAAAGGGGGAACGACCTCATTTTTTACGCTCGACAGCATGATGGTCATCGGCAGTTGCCACGGCATTTTCCTGCACCGGCATGTCCCGCCGGTGCACCAGGCGGTGTATCATCAGGATGAAATTTGCCAGGTACCGTTCTTTTTGTTCGATCCTCCGGAGGAATACAGCCTCTTCGGAGAGGAACATCGCCTTGAGGTGGTGGATATCCTCCTTCGGCGAGAAGAACACGTAGAGGGGGATTCCTGCCAGGATAACGAGGATGCCGACAACGGCATCGATCAATGAGGAACTCACGATCAGGAAGAAGCAGATGAACAGCCCTGCCAGGGGAACGACTCTATGGGCGGTACTTATCGACCCTTCCTGGAGGACGATGCAGGCGAAACAGGTGAGGAGGAACGCGAAGGCCAGGTTGAAGACGGAGAAAGAGATGAGGCCCTGGATCGACGAGAAAAGAGAGAGCAGGAAGGCGACGAGGCCCTGGACGAAGATTCCTGTGACGGGTGTCTGGTAGACCGGGTGAACCCTCGCAAAGATGCGGGGGAACAGGCCGTCAATGGCCATCGCATAGGAGAGCCGGCTTGTTCCGATCATCCCGGACTCGTTGGAACCGGAGACCGAGAAGAGTGCGCCGATGGTCATGAGAAGGGCGCCTGCCGAGCCGAGGAGAGTACGTCCCACGAGGACGAGGGGAGTCTTCGTCATTGCAAGGTCCTTCCAGTTCACCACGCCGTAGACAATGAAGTTCGTGGAGATGTAGAACGCCATGACGATACCCATCCCTATGACGATCGCCCTGGGGATCACTCTCTCCGGGTTCTCGACCTCACCGGCAGGAAGCGTTGCAAGTTCGAACCCAACGTATGCCCAGAAGATCAGGACGAGTGCCGTTCCTGCTGACTGCAGGCCTAGGGGAGCGAGTGGTGTGTAATTATCGATGAAAGGGCCGGGGTTCCAGGTAAGGGTCATGAACCCGGCCACGACGATGATGAAGAGAGGGACCAGCTTCACGAGGGTGAGCGCATCGTTGACCAGGCCAGCAGCCTTCACCCCAGCGATGTTGACTGCGGTCAGGGCGAACACGAACACACCCTTGACGAGTATCTCCTGCAGCGGGTCGAGGGGGGCAAGGTACTCGAGGTAGTTGACAAAGGCGATAGTAAAGACCGGCAATGCGAGGATCTCGGCAATCCAGAGGCTCCAGCCGGCGAGAAACCCCCAGAAATCATCGAATGCAGCAGAGACATAGGCGAAGGGGCCACCCACGCGGGGGACGAGGGAACTGCACTCGGCAAAGACGAATGCAATCAGGATGGCAAAAATTCCCGCAACCAGCCAGATCGCCAGGGAAAAAGGGCCGAGGAGCCCTGCCGTGATTGCAGACGCGATATAGATATCTGCACCCACGATCGACCCGACAACGATACTCGCGACATCGAACAACCCGAGGAGTCTCCGGGTCGCCATAAACTGACTTTTTTCTGCATCGGCTGATAAACATGCTGTCCGGTGAGAGAATACGCCTGCCTTGCTCCATCGACCGGTTCGGGAAGAGAGGCGGGGGAAAGATGATCGACGGTCACATGCATCAACCGGAGTGAAGCGTTAGTTCCAGTTTTTTTTTTATCTCCATGCCTGCACTTTTCCTGAAAAGGCGTGGGGATATGCCAGGCTTTCCTCACACCAGCGGTTGAGGTTCGTCACCGTGCGTAACGGGGAGCTTCGAATTGCTGAGTACCACGGGGGCTGGAGAACAGCGGACTTTTTCGAGGACGAGTGCCTTCCCTGCCTCCGTCATCGCGAAGACCGGGATGGATACGCCCGCCTGGAGCAATGCCCGTCGGCCTGCCTGTTCCCTGGCATGCCGGGACGCACACGCCGTGATGATGTCCGCGCTGTCTGCCAGGACGAGTGCCTCCTCCCGCGATATCCCCGTTGTATGCACGGCGATGATCAGGGCTCTGGGAAAGTCCATGCGGATGGAATGTGCATCTTCGGGCGATGCAACAGTCACCCCGATGCGGGCAAACCCACTCTTTTCCGCTTCGAGGACGCCACCCGCCTGGTCGATTCGTGCTGCCCCGGTGTCGACCACGATCCCGCCGCCCGCCTGGACCCTCTCCATGACCCGCGGTATCGGGGACGTGGCGACGAGCCCGGACATCCTCCCCCCGATGCCCTGGACGAGTGACGGGCGCGTGGCAATGACTGTGCCGGCACCGTCGCACGCGATGACGGCGCAGTCGAGGAGACCGGAGGAAAGCCCGCACGCGAGGAGTTCGGATGCCCCGAAACCGACGAAATCCCCCCCGGCTTCGACAACCCTCTCCGGCGTGCACATCCCGAATGTCCTGATCCGGAACTCCATGTTCTCCCTGATCGCGTCAGGAGTGATCGCGAGGACAGGCTTTCCGAACCGGCGTGCAAGCGGGCACTCCCTGATGAGCGGTTCCCCGACGGAAACGACCTCCCCGTTGCGGATGACAACCCTCGCTTTCCCGATTGCCTCGATGACGTGCTCGTCGCGTACTGTCTCAGTCATGTCCCCGGCATCACCTTCCCAGCCTGCCTGGAAAAGAGCATGCGGTCTCCTCCTTCAGGTACGCCCCTTCATTCTCAGGAAAACTGCGATCCCGGAAACCCCCAGGGAGATGGCCGGGAGAAGGGCAGGGAGGGGTGCAGCCTTGGTGGGCGTGGGGCTCGTGGCAGTTTCTGTGGGGGTGGTCGGAACGGTCGTGGTGGTCGTGGTGACGCTCGTCGAGGGAGTCGTCGTCGGGGTGGAACTCGGGGTCGGAGTCGCCGTTGTCATTACCACGAGTTCTACGTTGTCGAGGTAGCCCTCGGAATACGGTCCTGAAACGTAATCTCCCTTCGTGGTGATCGCAAGCCGGTCCAGGAAGTGCAGCTCACGCGAGACAGGGACGAAGTAGCCGAAGACCACTTCACCAGTCTCCTTTTTGACGACCTTTATATCTGCATTCCTGAGTTCCTTGTTGTACCGAATCGTCACGTGGTACGTTGTGTTTTCCTGGAACTCGACCGTCCTGCACCCGGTCAGTTCACCGCAATACGAAGCATAATAGCTGGAGGTCTCCTTCATCTGGTTGTTCTGGTCGATGACCCGCAACGTGAAGAGTTTCCCGTATTTCCCGTTTTCAAGGGCAGAAAGAACAGTCGTTCCCCGCGTGAAGTCCATCTCCGTACTCGTGAGCCCGAACCGGAACGCACTGTTCGGTTGTGATTCGAGGATGATCACGTCATAGTCGAGGACGAACGACTGCCCATCGTACTTGATGGGTGTGTATGAGTACCCGTTCGTCCCCCCTTCTGTCCTGAAGTGATACATCCCGAGTGAACTGTCCCAGAAGTACCGGGATGGACTGTTGGTAATCCACCCCGGGTTCTCTGTGAAGTCTGTCGAATATACGATTGTACTCTGGACATCTGCCATGGCTGGGAGGAAAAGTCCTGCCATGCAGGTCGCCAGGAACAGGACCAGGAATGACCTTGACCAATGCATCTGTCTCTCTCCTATTAGTTCAGGTAGGAACCGTGCAATATTCCCCTTTATGCACTGCAGGAACCTGCTGGCAACCCAGGCATCTGGGGGGAGGAATATCCGGACGGAAAATCATTGTGGGAAATGTTGCAGAGATTGGTAAGTCTCCCCCCTCTATAATTTTTGCGACTTGGCTGGATATTCCCGCTACCGACCGCCGCGACACGCGGGAAATCCACGGATACGGGGAATATGATTAATTATCTGGGTGACACATGCAGTATGAGGAGTAGAAATCTCACGTGTTCCTGAGTGATTCCCATCAGGAGGACTCCTGCTGATGGACGGGGAGATCTATTATAACCGCGGTGTCGCCTACCATAAGAAAGGCCTGTTCGACGAAGCGATCGCCGATTATACCCGGGCCATCGAGATCAATCCGGAAGATGCCGAGGCTTACCATAACAGGGGTGTCGCAAAGGCGGGGAAGCATGAGTACCAGGGTGCGATAGAGGACTACACCGCCGCTCTTCGGATAAACCCCCATTTCTCCGAGGCCTATTACAACCGTGGCGTGGCCTATTCGCTTCTGAACAGGCCCGATAATGCAATATCGGACTTTTCGAGCGCACTGACCTGCGACACGGACTTCGTCGAGGCTTATTACAACAGGGGCCTGGAATATGCACGTCTCGGGGAGTACGAAATGGCCATCGCGGACTTCTCGAAGGCCATCTCGTTGAACCCGGACTATGCAGCTGCGTACAATAACCGCGGGGTTATTTATGCCCGAAGGGGGATGCACGAGAAGGCGATCGAGGACTATTCCCGGGCGTTCGAACTGGACCCCTCGTTCTCCGAGGCCCTCTTCAACCGCGGGATAGAGTTCTCCCGGCTGGGTCACCTCGAGGACGCAATAGCGGATTACACGAGGGCCCTCGAGATATCTCCCGATAACGCAGATATCCTCTACAACCGCGGACTGGCATACGGGAAGATGGGGCGGCCGGAAGCAGCGATCGCAGATTACCTCCTGTGCTTGGAGAAGAACCCCGCATACGCAGAAGCCCACAACAATCTTGGAGTCGAATACAGCCGGCTCGGTCTCGTGGAGACCGCGCTCGACCACTATGCAAAGGCTATCGAGTCCAACCCGGCGTTCGTGGAGGCCTATAACAACAGGGGAGTGCTCTTCAACCGCCTGGGCAGGTTCGACGAAGCGATAGCGGAATTTTCCCGAGCGCTCGAGGTCTTTGCGCAGGGTGTCTCTGGGGAGGCGGGACCAGGGGGAGCTGACGAATCGGACGCACCACTTGCAGGGGCAGCACTGCATGCGCCTGGCGGGCCTGGTGCCGCGGAAGCCATAGGGGAAGAGGGGGGATCCCCGCTCGCCATGGAAGGGCAGGTGGAAGATCCTGCAATCCGCGAGCTGACAGAGGAGATCAGGCAGGCCCCAGACGACCCTGAGCTCTACAACCGGAGGGGTATGGAGTACTCCCGCCTCGGCCAGTCCGAGAAAGCGATCGAGGATTTCACACGCGCCATCGATATCGACCCGGGATACATCGAGGCCCACTTCAACAGGGGTAACGAGTACGACAGGATCGGGAGGGTGGACGACGCGATTGCTGACTATACCCAGGCACTGAGGATTGACCCGAAGTTCGCCGAGGCTTGTTATGCAAGAGGAACCGAGTATCAGAAAGCCAACCTCTCCGACAAGGCCATCTCGGAATTCACGAAGGCGCTGGAGATCCGGCCTGCATACCCGGAGGCTCTCTACCACAGGGGGTGCGAGTTCGCACGCATCGGGCTCTCCGATATGGCGATACGGGACTTTTCCCGGGCACTCGAGATGCGTCCCCACTACATCGATGCCCTGCTTGCCCGTGCCGGACAATACGTGCGGAAAGGCCGCTCAGATCGAGCGATAGAGGACCTGACAGCGGCAATAGCCCTCGAACCGAACAACGCGGCGCTGTATGTCCAGAGAGGTGGTGAGCAGTCCCGGTCCGGGCGGTTCCAGGAGGCCCTCGGGGACCTTTCCAAGGCGATAGAACTCGATCCATCCAACCCGGATGCATACTTCCAGAGGGCCCGCCTGCTGCAGAGACTTGGCCGTTTCCAGGAGGCTGCGAGCGACATCTCGCGTGTCATCGAGGTCCGCCCGACGGATGCGCAGGCATATCTCTTTCGCGGATGCCAGCATTCGGAACTCGGGAATTCATCCGAGGCGATAGATGATCTCTCCCGTGCACTGGAGCTCGACCCCCGGATGTTTGACGCCTACCTCTTTCGGGCGAGAGAGAGGAGCCGGTGCGGTCATACGGAAAAGGCCATCGAGGATTATTCCAACGCGATCAGGCTCAATTCCCATTCGGTGGAGGCCTTCACGGCAAGGGCGACCGAGTACAGCCGGGTGGGAAGATACAAAGAGGCCGCAGACGACCTCTCCCGTGCGCTCGAGGAGTCCCCGGGAGACGCAAGCATCCTCCTGGCCCGAGGCCTTCTCTACGAGCGACTGGGAATGATGGACGAGGCGATAGCCGATTACTCGAAGGCGATCGAGGTTGACCCGGGAAACGAGAAGGCATACATCAGCCGCGGTAACGCGTACGCATGCAAGGGGCTCTCTCCCGAGGCGATCGCAGACTTCTCCCGGGCGATCGAGATCAACCCCGAAAACGCGGTTACGTATTACAGCAGGGGTATCGAGTACGGCGAGTGGGGTAGGCTCGACGAAGCGATCAGTGACCTGGGAAAGGCAGTGGCGCTGCGGAATGACTTTGCCGAGGCTTACTACAACAGGGGTGTTGCATACCACAAGAAGGGGATGCTGGAGGAAGCGGTTGCTGATTACAACATATCCCTCAAGCTGAACCCGGGAAACGAGAAGGCGTACAACAACAGGGGGAATGCCCACTCGTCCCTCGGGATGTACGACGAAGCGATAGAGGACTTTTCCCGGGCTATCGAGATCAACCCCGAAAACGCGGTCGCGTATTACAACAGGGGTATCGAGTACGGCAAGAAGGGGCTGATAGAACAGGCGATGGAGGACTTTTCCCGGGCTATTGCCATCAAGCCTGACCTTGCGGAGGCCTACTACAACCGTGGTGTCGCCTACCAGAGGATCGAAAAGTACGAGGAAGCTATCGCCGATTACTCGAGGGCGATCGATCTCTCCCCCTACAGCGAGAAGGCGTACAACAACAGGGGGAACGCCCACGCAGCCCTCGGGATGTACAACGAGGCCGTTTCTGACTTCTCGCGCGCCATTGGGATCAACCCCGAAAACCCGACAGCGTATTACAACAGGGGTATCGAGTACGGCAAGAAGGGGCTGTTCGAGGAAGCAATCTCAGACTTCTCGAAGGCTGTTGCGCTGCGGCCTGACCTTGCAGAGGCTTACTACAACATGGGCAACATCTATTACAACCGGAACATGTGCAGGGAGGCGATACGGGAATTCGACCGTGCGCTGGAAGTTAAACCTGGTTATGCAAGGGCTTTTCTGAACAAGGCGCTTGCATACGAGAAACTCTCGATGAGCAGGGAAGCGATAACAGCGTACGAAAGTTTTCTCAGGTTCGCACGGACCGAATCGAAGGAACTGGTCGATTTCGTCTCCCAGAGGCTGCGTGACCTCACCCAGTCTGTCTGAAGAGTCCCAGTTCAGCCGGTTGCCAGCATTGGCCAGTTAACTGGATTTTCCAGCCGATCTTCCGTTCCGGCTGCCGGTGAAACGGCGTGGTCGCGTGCGAAAAATGAGGACCGCGAAAGTCCATCCCCCTTTGAAAAAGGGGGGGTTTTTATGACGCCTGCACGACGCTGAACCCCTTTGCCCCTCCACGGAACTCCAGCTCGCCGGGTATGACCTTGAGGTTCATCTGCCCGTTGGCATTCTCGCAGAGATTGCTGATGAGGATCTTCCTGTCAGGCCCGGATATGACCCGTCCTTCGTTGATGAAGAGGCTCATCGTCGAATCGCCCGGGGCAATCTCGATCGCAAGCGACGTGGAGAGCCCTGAATACGATGGGACATTGATGCCCGTCACGATGCCGCTCCGGACGAGGTTCCCGTTCACGTACAACCGCGCGGCATCGAATTTCAAGCCGGTCAGGCCATTGGCGTTCACATCGATGAGGCCGTTCTCGCTCCTGTCAATAAAGACCTGGACCGTGTCCTGCGTGGAGAACTCGTAACGCGTGCCCCCGATCTTGATCCAGGCAGGCTGTCCTGTCACGGTGAACTGGATATATCCTGTCGAGAGTGTCCCTTTGCGGCTCCCATCCAGGGAGACTTCAAATTTCCTGGCCGGGGCGACCTTCACTGCACCGCTCTGGATCCGGGTGTTGGACCCGAACTGGTTGCCTACAGTGAGGCTGACGGTGTATTCACCCTCGCGGTTGTAGGTGTGGATGGGGTTTTGCTCGACGGAACCGGTACCATCCCCGAAGTCCCACGAGAAAGTCGTGGGGATGCCTTTCGAGAGGTCGGTGAACTGCACGACGAGGGGAGCTTCGCCTTCCGAGGGAACGACGGCGAACTGTGCTTCGGGGGCTGTCCCTACCTTTATGTAGTCTTTCTCGACTTTCTGGCCTGTCCCGTACTGGTTGCGGACGGTCAGGGCAACCGTGTAGGTACCAGAATTCCTGTATTCATGCAGGGGGTTCTGCTCCGTGGATGTCTCCCCGTCGCCGAAGTTCCAGAGCCAGGATGAAGGAGAGCCGCTGCTCGCGTCCATGAACCGGACGGCGAGGGGGGCCTGGCCGGTCCTCGGCTCCGCGTTGAAACCGGCCTGCGGAGGTTCAGGACTCGGAGGCCCTCCCGGTGCAATCGTGACGATTGGAAGTGCCTCGGATGGTGTCAGGGTCGCGGCAGTCGGGATCGTCTCCATTGTCGTGACAGGGATCGTCGCCGGCGTTCCTGATGGCACATGGGACGAGAATACAACGACCTGTCCTTTCGACCCGGAATAGACGACCTCCACGAGGTCAGGGGTACCCGGACCGCCATACTGGACCCGGAGGGTCTTCCCCGGCGTCCATGGCCAGTCCTGGGAATGGAGGAAGGAGAGTGACGAAGCGGGGATCTCCTGGCCGTTAATGCGTATCAGGGTCCTGCTGCTTTGGAGGGGGTCTCCGCCGTCATGGTAGATGTAGACGACATTCCCTGACCTCTCGATGTTGGCCGAAAACTGGGGTACCACATCAGGTTGCGGCGGGAAAAAGATGAACACCGCCACAATGACGACAAGGATGATTGCGACAGCCGCGACCAGTGCAAGCAAGATATTCTTGGAGATCGCAGATTCTCGATCCATTCTCTTCCACCCGAAAAACTTCATTCGCCTCTTTTGCGATACGTCCCGGACTCTCAGGAACAAGTACAGCCAGTATTTAAATGTGATCTTACCTGTCCCTATATCAAACTATCCCAAAAATTCGCATGAATCACGCGGTAGAGGGAGAAGGAACGCAGTTCCCGGGGTAGGGCAGGGAGGAGGGGGATCATGGCGTAGTAGCCCCAGGTCAGTGACTGTTGGCGGTTCTAGGGGAATCCCACAGAGGGAAATGGAGGATGCTGCTCGTGTCCCCTCATGCAGGTGCAAAGGAATATCCGGATACTGCCCCCTGGAAGAGTGTCGTGCCCTGCCGGAAACAGTCGAGAATTAGTATCCCGGTGGAGTCCGGGCACACGGAGGCCAGGAGAACGGGTGAGCCCTCGGCAGGGAGACCAACGGGACTCCCCGATTCCAGGAAACGGACTTCCCCCGGACCCCCGGAGACCACGAGGGCGAGGCTCGAGACGAGGTCTTTGTATCCTAGCACGAAAATGTCGCTCACGCCTCCGCGGCCCCTCTCTTCCCCATCGATGGTAAGGACGGCATTTTCAAAGGAGAATGCAAGGATTTTTCCCGAACGGATGGAGACCTTGCCTTTCCCATCGGTGGAGAGGGTGAGGCGGACACGTGAGCCGGGGGGGAGGTCGACGGAAGTCCCCCCGACTTTCGCCCGGGAACCCGCTTCCGTGACAGTGAACTCCACGAACCCGCCTGCAGGGACGTGGGCGTCTCGCTGCGCTTCCAGGTAGACGTCTCTCTTTTCCGCCCGTGTGACCGTGATGAACCCCTGGCTCAGCCTCGTGTGGCCGCCGAATGCGTTCCTGACCGTGAGGCCCACCTGGTACGACCCAGTCTGCGTATACGTGTGGACAGGGTTCTCGAGCGGGGAGGTCTCCCCATCCCCGAACGTCCAGAGCCATTCACCCGGTATCCCCCGTGACGTGTCGGTGAACCTGACAGTCAGCGGCACTGGCCCTGACCTCGGCTCCGCGGAAAAGGAAGCGATGGGCGCCCCGAGAGTGTCGATCGGGATAAGTTCCTGGGGTTTTGAAGATGGTGTCGGGGTGGGGGCCTCTGTCGCAGGTGAAGGGGCAGGCGTAGCCTGAGTGGCCGGGGCAGGGGGAGATGCCGGGGCGGGTGCAGTCGTCACTGCAGGGATCTCGGCAGAAAAGAGTTCCTGCGGCCTCTCAGGAGGGACGGATGAGACGATCCTGAGCGTGCACGGTGAACGCGGTCGCGGCAGGGCGACTGAAACGGTCTCGCCTATCGACCAGGGGCAGTCGATGCCGCCTGACGGGAAGGGGACCTCCCTGTCGTCGAGGAAAATGGCCACGCTGTCGCACGGAAGTGGTTCGCCCCCCGTGTGCGTGATGAGTGCCTCGCCACCCGAGACGGTGATGTTGAACCGGGTGGATAGGGCGTGGGCAGGAGCAAAGAATGTCGTGTAGGCAAGGGTTGCGATGATGAGTATCCAGAGCGCGACGATTGCGCATATCATCAGTCTCGTTCTTGCCGGCGATTCTTCCATGCATGCTCCTCGGTCGGGCGGTCAGGCGAGTTGATAGCCTGTTGCCCCCCCGCTGTAAAAGACATCTTTTCGTGTATTCAGGTTCATGGTCCCCCACGAGTCCGGCCGGAGGTTGAAGATGCGGATCTCCCGGGAATCGGTTCCGTAAATCAGAGATGCCCCATTGACAACGAGCTGGGTCCATGCATTCCCGGAGGGAACGAGGAGTGTCAATGTCGACTGGTACGAGTCGTAGCCACTGATCCAGATATCCCCACCCCCAATATCCTTTGTCCCCATGTCGACACCATTGAGAGTCAGCCCGACATTTGTGAACCGGAAATCGTTGATTGTGGATGAAGTCATGTACATAGTCCCGCTTCCATCGCTCGTTATTTCCAGGCGTACCGTATCTCCAATGTTCAGATTGTAATGACTATTGCCATGCTTGATATACGAATAAGGCCCGGTCACGCGGAACACGATATATCCACCGTCCTGGAGATTTCCTGCCTTGCTGGCGACCAGGTATACATTGGATGTCGGTGGTGAACTTACTGTGATGTACCCTGTCCTGATAAGCGTATTAGAACCCCCTGCATTGGATACAGTCAACTTGACAGTATATGTCCCAGGTGCAGTGTAGGTATGTGCCGGGTTCTGAACGGTATAATCTACGTTTCCATCGTTGTTGACATCCCATTGCCATTGTGCCGGTTTTCCTGTTGATGTGTCGGTGAACTGGACGGAGAGGGGAGCGTAACCCGTGGTTGGCGATGCGATGAAATTTGCACTCGGGGGTGGGACCTTTTGATTCCCAAAGTCGACACCATTCTCGTAGCAGTGTGGTTGATTGAGAGTGTATGAAGACGAGATTCCATTTTGAGGATTGGTTGCAATCCAACCTGTAAGAATAGTCTCCCTTACCTGGTAATCATCGGCATGCTGGGAGTACTGGAGTCCCGAAAAGATATAATAGCCCGAAACATTGGTTGTCGTTGTTTGCATTAGAACCCAATTTCCATTCTGTTTGTTATAGCATTGGATAGTCCACCCCGCAATCCCGGGCTCTCCAGCATCACGCTTGCCATTGCCATTGAGGTCGTTATACTTCGTCCCGGATATTGTGCCGCAGGACGGTGTGGGAGTCGGTGTCGGTGTAAGCGTAGCTGTCGGTGTCGGGGTTGATGTGGGAATCGATGTCGGGGTAAGCGTAGCTGTCGGTGTCGGGGTTGATGTGGGAGTCGATGTCGGGGTAAGTGTAGCTGTTGGTGTCGGGGTTGATGTGGGAGTCGATGTCGGGGTAAGTGTAGCTGTCGGTGTCGGGGTATTAGATGTAGAAGGAATAAAAGAGGTCCGGAGAATGATATTCTGTGATGAGGGCCCCCTGTAAATGACGGTGATGTCTTCCGGAGTTGTTGGTGTCTCGATGACGAGGGTTTTTCCAACCGACCACGGGGTTTTTGTCTCCGACCAGGGACGGGATTCGATCGAGCCGTCTTCTTGCTTCAGGAAAATCTTGCTGTGATCAACGGGTGCGGGATTGTCATTGAGGAGAATGGAGGTCATTTCCTCCTTGAGTTCATCACCGCCGTTGTGATAAACGAGGACACTGCCTGTCGTATTTCCGGCAAGGGCATTCACGTGGGGTACCTGTTCGGGTGGCGGACTGGAAAGGACGATGACGGTGACTATCGCCATTGCAGTGATGACGAGTCCGACAAGCAATACGGTCCCGATGAGCTCTGACACACCACGCTCGCCCCTTCTTTCCACTAGCACCTGTGCATGCTGTCCCATTTTCAAGATACCCTATGGATGTTTCGAATATAAATGAGGATCATTGCTCCCGGTCCAGTCCGCTGGGAAACCACAGATCAGGAGAAGAATTTTTGCACGAGCATTGTCTCCCTTCCATCAGCCCCCAGGGAGACGACCATGACATCCCGCGGGAGCGAATCACCTGCATAACGGAGTGTCGTTCCCGTTTGGAAAGGCGTTGCTGACGGCGTGGGAGAGAAACTTACCGTCTGGTCTTTTCCATCAACGTATATCCTGTATGATCCGGCAGGCAGGGGGTCTCCGCCTGTATGGACAATGGTCACATTTTTGCTCTCGTTTGCGAGAGAGAAGGTAACTGCAGGAACCTGGGAGGTATTCACACTGGAGAGAATTGTGACCCCGGCAATGCTGACAGCGAGACTGATGACAGCAACGAGTAGGAGTGCCCCAATCATCTCGGAGACTCCGTTTTCTCTGGGTATCGATTCTCTCATATGGCTACCGGTTGGAGATAGACTTCCAGGTTGACCTGGCTGTAATCGAAAAGTATCGCGTAATCATTGGAATGAACGGTAAACTGAACGGTATTGTTGTTCTGAGTAATATTGATCCAGTTTTGGTCGAACCCTTCGTCCACGGCTGTCTGTCGGATCCGTCCAAAGGCCTGGTTCCACATCTGGGCAGTGGATCGATCCTGTGCATCGATCACCAGTGTCACGTTTTTCGCGTTGGGGATTCCCCGGGCCAGTTTCTTGTTATTGATTGTGTTTTCCTGGAGCGACGTCACCGTTGTAACGACCTGGACCGGCGATGTTCCCCCGATGGTGCCTTTACCATCAATGATAATATCGACCATCCGCACGGTGGGTATGCCGGTTCGGTTGGTCACGCTGATGAGGGGGACGACCTTCGCCACCATGCCGTCCGGTTGCCACAGAAAGACGCCTCCCTGCTGGTAGTAGTAGTCCTGCTGGACCCAGTAGGTATTCCCGGAGCGGAACTCGAGGGAGCCCATCCGGTGGGATTCGGAGATGCTCCCTGCTCTGTAGCCGACCTGGCCAGGGTAACGGTACTGGACCCATGTGCTTGTCTGGTTGAATGGTTTCACCAGGGTGAAGGGGACAGCCAGGTCCTCTCTCAAGCCATATGCATCATCCAGGAGGTCAATTGTGCACCATGTATTGTTCTGGACGTTCCTGACAACCACCAGGTCCGAAAAAATTGCGTTGCCATTTTTCGCCATTGTCATTGTAATAGCAGGTACTCTGGTGCCGGTTGATGGGAGAGCTGCATTGAGCTGCGTTATCCATCCTCCGGCATTGTTCAGGTTATTATCCAGCCAGTTTTTCAATTCAGTCCAGCTTATTGATGATTGAGAAGATGTCGGTGTCGGAAAGGAGGGCACCGTTCCCGAGGACCCCGTGCCAGGATTGGAGACGCTTGTCACATTCAACCAGATCTCCCAGTTTCCATTGTCTGGCTTCAAAACGAGGCCTCCCCCCTTTGAGGTGTCCGTCGTCATAACCTGGATGTAAAGGTGCCCTGGCTCGTCATTCACTGTCGAACCGAGTGTGGGGCTTACTGATCCGGGGGCATCTTCGAGGAAGTCTCCAGAAATCGTCAGTGTATCTCCCCTCCCGTTTACCGATATGGTCCCGCTCGAAGGGTAGGGCTGGAAGATTGGAATGACAAATCCCCCTTGGGTGAGACCCGTCACCGTCCCGAGGGTGAATGTGTTCGAAATGGGGACATTCTTCTGGTCATTGATCCAGAGCGAGTCGACTGCCATTTTGTACTGGAGGAACTGGTCGTTTATGCTGGCCATGTGCTTGATCTCGAGTTCCCTTCCCTGTGCGGGAACAACGTACGTAACATAGAGAGATGCGAGTGCGGCAATGAGGGCGAGAATCAGGATGAACCCGATGACCTCGGAGAGGCCTTCATCGGAGCGCGTGACCGGCATGAGGATTACGGAATACGTGTGGCGGGTCATTATATAAAGATATCAAACGATGTCTCCGCTTCGCTTGGCGCGTTTCCCATTCGGTTCGGAAAAGCGTACCCTGGCGGGGACACCCGCAGGGGTGCAAGGCCTCTCCTACCCGTGTTTCCGTATCCAGGTCATGGGCGAGTATTTCTGCAGGAAGCAGGAGATGAAAAGGGCGAATTCATCCCTGTAGCACTCGATTCCCCGGCTGACAGAATACGACCTTTCCATCGCCTGCTTCACGTGCTTCCCGAGGGCGACCTGGAGCATCTCGGGAGAGCGGAGCAGGTCTGCAGCCCGCGTGTACGCCCTCCGCTTCTCGACGATTGCGATGCCGTCCTCGATGAAAGGGCCGGAAAAGAGCTCCTTCTGGCTGCATTGCATGTACTTCGATGAGAACTTCGCCGCATTGACCTGGTTCCAGACCGGGGGGCCCTCGTGCCGGGTGACGGCAGGGAGTTCCTCGACGAGGAGCTCGAAGAGGAGCATGGAGTTATCCTCGTGCATCTCGCAGTCGGCACGGTTCACGGCGAAACCATGGCGGTCGAGGAGACCCCTGATGGCATCGAGGCTCTTGCGGAGCTGGGGGACGACGATGTCCTCGATATACGGCGGAGTCTGAAGGACGATCGCATAGAGGTACGTCCCTCGCCGGGAGAGGATGCCTGCCGCTCCGTCGACGGTGAGCACGGGGCGGGGTGGTGGGAAGAAGAACTCGCGTCCCGGCTTTTCGATGTATCCCCGGGAAAGCTCAATGAACTCGCACATCCGGGTCAGGGAAACGGAGGCAGAGACGTTCCGCTTCGGGTCGACGGGGTCGACCACGACGAGCGGCTCGGGAAAGTCCCTGGCCCTGTGCCCTTCGATGTCGATAATGACGCCGGGTCGCCAGCGGGACGAAGCCACGAGGAGGGGCCGGAACCCCCCATGCGAGAGGACGAGGAGTTCGCAGAGGTACCCCGCAAAGCCCTCCGTCATCTGGTCGGAACCGTAAATCCCCCCGGCCTTCGCGAACTGCTTGAGGAGGAGGACATCGTCGATGAACGGCTGGATCCTCTCCCTGATGTAGAGCGTGTGGAACGGCGTGCGATCGACGGCGCTCTTGATGGAGCATGCGGACTCCACGCGGTAGCATGGGACGAGGTCGATATCGAGGCCATCGATGCTCGCATTGATGTACGGGTGCTCGGCGTATTTCTCCCGGAAACTCTCTGCCTCGGCCCCTGCGATCGCACGGGCGAGTGCGAGCCCCTGCTCCTCGAGTTCCTCGCGGGAGAGCGAGGGGTCGAAGAGGAGGAATATGTCGAGGTCCCGGTCGCCGTGAATCCACGTCCCGCGGGCGACAGACCCGACAACCATCCCTTCTGCGCGGCCGTCAGCCCTGATCCGGGCGAGGATCCTCTCGGCGACCTCGTCGATATGGCGGATCTCATCAGGCCTCGGCCTGACGAGGGCGAGGACCTCCTCTTCAAGCGCTGTCTTCTGCAAGCGGGACCTCCGCGATGTCCTGGTAAACGGGCCCCCGGGGAGTCAGGGTGCTCTTCTTGAGAACGACCCTGTCGATCGTCCCCTCGCCGAAGTCGCGGTCCGCCAGCGATCGCAGGATCCCTGCGAGGTCCGGGTGGTACTCCCGGACCCGTGCGACCGTGGCGTGGGGGACGAAAGGCCGGTCTTCCCGCGGCACTCCGTGCGGGGAGAGGAGGTCTTCGACCGCGGCATGGAGGAGGCCGCACCTCCCCCCGTCCCGGATCCCGGCCCAGATCACGCGCGGGCGTCTCGGGTTGTTCCCGGAAATTCCAAGGACCCTGACGGGAAATGGGGCGGCATGGATACTTCCGAGCGATTTCGCGATGGCCGCGGTCATCTCCGGCGGGGTATCCCCGATGAACTTGAGCGTGATATGGATGATCGCCGGGTCGACGTGCGTGAGCCTGGCGTTGCTGTTCTTCAGGACGTCCTGGACTGACCCGAGGGATTCGCGTATTCCCCTGGGAAGTTCCGCGGCGACGAAGAGCCGGTCCATGCCCTTTTCAACTCCTCCCCTGTCCCGTGCAGGATGTGCTTGTCATGTCATTTTTCCCGCAAAAAACTTTCTGTTCTCCAAAAAATCCCCGCTCCTCTTTTTGTACAATTGAGGGAGGATCAGCAAATATTTTTTCCCGAAGAACAAGTACTGATTCAAGCTGACAAGCGGGGGACGTTAATGGCCGGTTCTCACAATATCACAGTCTATTCACTCGAACTATGCCCAAACTGCGAGATCCTGAAAAAATTTTTGAAGGAAAGGGGCCTCTCCTACAGCGAGCAGGACCTCTCGACGGCAGAAGCGCTGGCAGACCTCCGCATCAACGGCGTCTTCGTCCGCGAAGCCCCAGTCCTCCGGTGCGGGGACAGGTTCCTTGCGTCCGGCGACATGTTCACCGTGTCAGGCCTGCGCACGGACACCGTTCTCTCCTTCATCGAGGGTGACTGATGCCGCGGCGCGACACGAGGCAGGCGACCCTCGACGGTGTCTTCGTTGCCCCGATGCCCCCTGTCCGGACAACGGACGGGCATATCCTGGAATGGGACCGGCAGCGGATCGTCCACCAGATCGTCGAGGAGACAAAACTCGTCTCCACGTTCTACGGGTACGAGAGCGCAAGCGTGGAGACCGCCCAGGAGATAGCGAGGCTCGTGGAGCAGAGGATCAAGTCCATGGACCTCCAGGCCTTAAGCGGCCCGCTGGTCAGGGAGATCGTCAATATCACGCTGCTCGAGAAGGGGATGGTCCAGTACCGGAACGCCTGCACGCGTGTCGGGACACCCGTGTACGACGCCCACCAGATCGATGTCGGCCGCGGTTTCGAGGCCAGGGACAACGCCAACCTCCAGGAGAACGCAGAGACCTCGCACAAGAAGAAGGCCGACAAGATCAGCAAGGAGCAGTACCTCCTTCAGCTCCCACCCCACCTTGCAGACCACCACCTTTCAGGCGATATCCACATCCACGACCTCGAATACTTTGGGACACGCCCATTCTGCCAGGACTGGGACCTCCGGTACTTCTTTTACTATGGCCTGATGCCGGACGGGAACGGTACGAAGGCGTCGGTGGCGGGCCCTGCGAAGAGGGCCGAGGTCGCAGTCCTCCACGCGGTCAAGGCGCTCGGGAGCGCCCAGACGAACTTCGCGGGTGGACAGGGGTACTACAACTTCCTCACGTTCCTCGCCCCCTACTTCGAGGGGATGGAGTACGGCGAGATCAAGCAGCTCATGCAGATGTTCGTCTACGAGATGACGCAGATGATGGTCGCCCGGGGCGGCCAGCTCGTGTTCTCCTCGGTCCAGCTCAGTCCCGGCGTCCCCTCCCTCTGGAAGGACAAGCCGTGCGTCTACCGTGGCATGGTCTGGGAC
>JAKPSJ010000047.1 GCA_029555345.1 Methanobacteriota archaeon
GCACCCTTCAGACCTGGAGAACGAAACTGGATTGGCTGGCCGGGAAAAACCGTGGAGAAAAAGTTGATTGGGGGTTTCACCCGAACAGGGCGCCGAGCCCTGCCATGCCACTCTCTTCCTCTTCCTTCTTCTCTTCCTTGGTCGGGGCAGCGGGTGCAGCGGCGGCATCTGCGGGGGCTGCAGCGGCAGGCGCTGCAGGTGCAGCGACTGCGACCGGTGCAGCGGCGGCCTTTGAAATGGCCTCCTCGATGTTGATGCCCTCGAGGGCTGCGACCATTGCCTTGACCCGTGCATCGTCGACGGCGATACCGGCAGCGTTCAGGACTGCCTTCACGTTCTCTTCCTTGATCGCCTTTCCTGCCTTGTGCAGGAGAAGGGCAGCGTAGATATACTCCATCTCAATTACCTCTTTCTCTTCTCTTCTTTTCAGTGTTCTTTGACGACTCCCAGAAGAGCGACAGATTCTCGATAGGCTTTACCAATTATCGCATCGATGACGTCCTTCGAGTAGACCCCTGCCTCAATTGCCAGGGCCCGGGCCTCCCGGACGGCTTTCTCCACTATTGGGACCGCAGTATCCCTCGTCGGGATGACCGCATTGACCGAGAGGTTGAAGGCCTGCACCGCCGCAAGCTGCAGCTGGCTGTAGATCAGGTCTTCGTCAATTGCCAGGACGGACGGCTTGTATACAGACCCCTCGAAAAGGGCTGCCTGGAGGGACAGCCCCACGTCCATGGGCTTGATGTCAAGCTTGGCGAGGACATCCGCGAGTTTCGCGCTGATGACCTCCCCTTTCTTCGCGACGGTCCGGGTCTCTCGTATCTTGACCTTGCCGGCCTCGATAGCCGCGGGTATCCCTGCCTGCTGCAGTTCACCGACGATGGGGCCCGGCTTGAAACTCGTCGGGCCTTTCTCCACCACGATGTCGGCAGGGGCGATCTCCCCGGGTTTCGCGGCCATCTTCGTCTTCGTCTTCTCCAGGGTCTTGTAGAGCCTGAAGGGGTTTTCGTTGGTGAAGATGAGCGCCGAGTGCCCGGAGATATGCTGTTTCAAAAGCGCGACAGGCTCTCCAGCCTCGTCGAAAGCACAGCGGATGAGAGTGTTCCTGGTCATCCTTATCTTTGCAGTCGACCGGAGGTTCCGCCTGATCTGCTGGAGCTGGCTTGCAGGGATCCCGTACATGTCCACGAGCCCGACGAGGGTGTATTTCCCGGCATCGGACTTGATCTCCTCGACTTCCCTCCGCTTCCATGCCGGCAGATGGTGCGCGTACAATGCCATCTAGAACACCCTCTGGGGTGGCCCCATGGTCGTCTTGACGTACACAGACCTGATATTCATGGGTCCCTGCTCCAGGACGGACTCCACCCTGCGCAGGATAGTGTCGATGTTCTCTGCTATCTGCTCGGGCGGCATTCCCGTCGACCCCACCTTGACGTGGAAGGTCTTCTTGTCCTTCGTCCGAATCTTCACCGAATTGCGGAGACGCTCAATGATCGGGCGTATATCGGTCCCGGCTGGAACGGGCATGGGCATGCGCCCCCTCGGTCCCAGCCTGGGACCCAGGAACCGCCCCACCTGCGGCATGACACTGGTGTCGGCTAGGAAGAAGCGGTACGTGCTCGCAATTCTCCGGGCCTCGCGTGGAGCCCCTCCGAGCCGCTCGATCTCTTCCGGGCCGATGATCAGGTCTGCGCCTGCCTCCCTGGCCTGGGTTGTGATGTCGCCTTTCCCGAGAACGGCGATGCCGACTTTCCTGCCCGTGCCATGGGGAAGGAGAATCGTCTCATCGATACGATTTTTGGGCTGCGCCATGTCAATGTTCTTGAGATTGACAGTGATATCCACGCCCTCAGCGAACTTGCGTGGAGGCGCCTTTTCGATGGCTGTTTTCACAGCCTCTACTATTTTTGCCCTTTCTACCATCAGTTACCTCCATAGTGCGCGACCATGACTGATCTTCTATGGTTCTCTTCTATCTACTCCGCGAGGAGCTTGTCGTAGGCGCCAGCATCGATGGCCTTCTGGACGTCCTTCGGCCTCTTTCCATCGACGTTGATACCCATGCTGACGCAGGTCCCGATGACCTCCTTGACCCCTGACTTCAGGTCATAGGAGAGCATATCGTGCTGCTTCATACGGGCGATCCTGACAGCGGCCTCGAGAGGCAGGTCCCCGACGACCTTGAGGTTTGGTTCCGGAGATCCTTTCTCGACATTGACCTCCTTCTTGATCAGGGCGGTCGTGGGTGGAATCCCCACGTTGACCGTGAAGTTCTTCTTGTCGTCGACCTCGACCCTGACCGGTACCTGCATGCCGTTGAAGCTCGCGGTCTTCTGGTTGATCTCATCGACGACTGCCTTCACGTTGATGCCGAGCGGCCCCAGGGCTGGTCCCAGGGGTGGACCTGCGGTTGCCTTTCCTCCAGCAACTAGTACCTCGACCACTTCTGCCATGTGTGTATCACCATGCCGTCCCCCAAGGGACCAAGCGTGGGTAAAAAAGGTTCACTCCAGCAGACTTAAATGTATACCAGGAGTGCGGGAAGAGGAATCAGGCTCAATTGCCCTCTCCCCTGTCGACAACCCTGACGTTGTCGCCCCTGACCGTGATGGGGATCGGGAGGACGCTCTCGTACAGCTCGACGGTTATCTCCTCCTTTCCCGTGTCGATCCGCTTGACAACCGCTTTCTCGCCCTTGAAGGGGCCGGCGATCAGTTCCACGATCGTCCCCTCTGAGATACCGCTCACAACGGGTTTCGGGACGAGGAAATGGGCGACTTCTGCGAGCGTTGTCTCCCCCCTCACCACAGTACGCGCATGGGCGACCTTCTCGGCGAGCTGCTCGATGCGGGGCAGGCTCTCGGGCGTCTCGACGAGGACGTAGCCCTTCAGCTCGTCCGGGACGATGATGGCAGCCACCTTGATATCGGTCGCACCGGTCTCTATGGCCTTCTTGATATTGTCCGCTACCGTCCTCTCCTGTTTCGAGGTTGTCTTGATGGCAAAAATTTTGTTGGCCTGTTCTTCCATGTCAATCAAAGCAGAAGGAGCATCAGCTCGTAGATCAGGAAGCCGATCATTCCCACGATGAGGACCCCGACGGCTGCCACGAGTGCGATCTTCTGGAACTCATCGCGCGTGGGCCTCCTGGCGAGCTTGATGACGCGCCAGTACTTGCGGAAGAGTTCCTCGTTGATATTGAAATTCAGTTTCGGCTTGGCAATCTCCATGGTGGCTCACTTCAAAAAGTCGATCTCGAATTGCTTCTGGACTTTGGGGGTAATTTTTTCGTTCCTTCCATATATTTGTGGCGACCGGACACCTGTCACCACGAGCATCGTCCGCATCTTGTTCTGCATGTTGGGGTCTATCTGTGCCCCCCATATAATCCGCGCATCAGGGGAGATGCGGTTGTAAACTTCCTGGAGCACCCCCTCCGCCTCCTCCATGGTCATGTCAGGGCCGCCGACAACGTTGACGAGGGCCGCATGGGCTCCCGAGATGTCAACGTCGAGCAGCGGTGAGCGGATCGCCTTCTTGACCGAGTCGGCCGCCTTCTCCTCGCTCTCGCTCTCCCCAACACCGATCATGGCGACACCGCCGCGCTCCATGACGGTGCGGACATCGGCGAAGTCAAGGTTCACGAGGCCCGGCAGGGTTATCAACTCGGTGATGCCCTTGACCGCACGCATCAGGACCTCGTCTGCGACCTTGAACGCTGCGTACAGCGGGAGCTTCGGCACGACCTCGAGGAGCCGGTCGTTGGGGACCACGATGACCGTGTCCGCGACGTCGCGGAGGCGTTCGAGACCGGCTTCTGCGTTCTCCATCCGGATGACGCCCTCTGCCGTGAAGGGGAGGGTAACGACCCCGATCGTGAGAGCGCCCTCGTCCCTAGCTGCCTTGGCGACGATCGGCGCGGCCCCGGTCCCCGTGCCGCCCCCGAGCCCGACCGTGATGAAGACCATGTCGCAGCCTGCGACTGCCCTCTTGATGTCCTCCTCGTTCTCGAGTGCAGCCTCCTCGCCGATCTGGGGGATGGACCCGGCGCCGAGTCCGCGGGTCCTCTGCCTCCCGATGAGGATGCGCTGGTCTGCATCCGTGCGGGAAAGGTGCTGGGCATCCGTATTGATGGCTATGAGCCGTGCCCCGTGAATGCCCTCCTCCTTCATGCGTGTGATGGTGTTCGACCCGCTCCCCCCGCACCCTATCACGGAGATCTCGGTCCTGAGTTCCCTGAGGACCTGGTCGAGATCCTCGTTACTCTTCTGGGTATCCGGTTCCTCCTTGCTCGCTCTGGTCAGCGCCTCTTCAACGATAGACCTCATAGGTATTTCTCCAGTCCCGGGATGTGGATCTTTCTCTCGGTCACGACGACGACCATCTCGGGAGTGATCTCCCTGCCCCCGACGAGGACCGTGTCCCCGTCCATCAGCCGGCGGAAGAGCGGTCCCCTTGGAACGCCGAGCATTTCTGCCTTTCCTGCATCGAATCTCCTCTTCCGGACAGTGAGGCAATCACCCGCAATGGACGTGTTTTCCCCTCTACGTATGATGTTTACACATAAGCTTATTAAATGATGCAGTACGTGATTTTTACAGGCGCCTGCAGTGATAAACCGGGGCAATACAGGATTTTTCTCCGTTGCGATTCGTACCACCGGTATCTTTCCGAGTCCCCCGATGAACCCCTGTGCATCGCACCGGAGGGTCTCTTCGAGGAGATCGGCGGGGATGTCGAGGAGTTCGGGTTCCCCGTCCGGCCACGTGCCATGGAACGAGATGCTCCCCCCGGGTGCGGCGTCCTCCGCAAGCTGCAGCACTTTCCGGTACGACTCCCAGGAGAGGTCTCCCATGCGGAGCAGGTCGTTTTCAGGGACGGTCGGGACCCCCTCCCTGGAGAGGAGGGTCTCCAGCCTGGCGTAGTCGCCGGCAGGGATGGACTTTTTGTCGATGTAGGCGGCGACGGCCCCTGTCTTCTCGACCATCTGTGCCAGGATGGAACTGTCGAGCCGGGGTGCATCCCTGCTGTGGGCGATGTGGCCGAACGCCCCCCTGCTGGAAAGGGCGATGTGGGTCTGCCGGGCAGCATAGTGCGTCCCGCCGAACCCGACTAGGGGGATGGGATCCCCGGGTGCTGCACAGAGGACGCTCCTCGCGACGGCGAAGGCCGCTGCAGCGTCCTTCCATTCGCGTTCCGTGCTCCCCACCTCGACGAAGAAGGAGGGGGTGTCCAGTTCCGTAGGGCCGTGGTGGGTCACCTCGTATGCCACGCGAAATCCCGGCGGTGCGTTGGAGGCAAGCCCCCGGAGGACGGCATGCATCCAAGCCGGTGCAGTGGGAGCGAGCGACCCCCCGCGCCCGCCGAATGCAGCAGGACCGAAGTTGCCGGTGGCGTGGACAGTGAGGATAGGGACAGGGTTCTGCGAGGAGTGCCGGGAGAGGAAGACGACGAGGTCGGCGTCAAGCTCCCTGTCGATGCGGTCCTGGTAGATCAACCGCTCCCCCGGCCTGTGGTGGGACAGTTCGTGCTTCTCGAGGGGGTACGGATCGTGGGGGCCATACAGCAGGGAGAGGAGGGCATCGTGGATGGTGCTGCCGCCTGGATCTGCAAGCGAGCTGACGAGGGCGATCTTCATCTCATTCCCGTTCACCCTGTCTGTCATTCCTTCACGATAAAAGGGCGAGGTACTCCAGGCATTCCCCTCCTTCCCCCCCACCCGGCTCTTCCTTTTCAGGAACAGGCGTTGACCCCCCGGGCAGGAGCAACCCAGGTCAGCGTGGGGCTGCCCCCGGCAGCTCTGCTTGCAGGGAGTCATGCGTCACATTGCAGAGGATAACGGAATAAACCTGGAAACCCAGGATTCAGGGCAAAGCCCTGTTGGGACCGTGATGACGACTGGGCACGTGCATGCAGCGTCCTGGGAAAAGAGGGGGTCCTGCGTGGCGTGGGGGAATCCATTAAAAGCAAGGGGAGTGAACGATCGGTGATCATGTGGTGATCACGATGAATGGCACTTTACGCATATTCCTGTTCTTCCTGGCCGGAGGCCTATGCTTTGCATTCTTCCCGGCCGGAGCCGAGGCCCCCATCGGGGGCGACCAGGCATGGTACGCTGTCCACTGCAACGTCGATGGGGCGGGTGTCTTCTTCGACGGTGAATACAAGGGCGAAGTCCAGGGCGGTGTTTTGAATGTCCCTGTCTACACGACCGGCACGCCCTACATGACGTATACCGTCGAGAAGGAAGGGTACACGACGTTCAGCGACTCCATCCCTGCCGTGCCGGGGAAGGGGGAGACGTTCGACCTGTACGCGACTCTCAACCCTGCACAGCCGGCACAACCCCCGCTCATAGGGGGAGATATCGGGTGGTTCACCGTTCACTGCAATGTCGATGGTGCATCTGTCTCTTTCGATAACACCCCGCAGGGGGTCATCACGAACGGCATCCTGACAGTCCAGGTCTACACGACTGCAACGCCGTACAGGACGTTCACCGTGACGATGGCAGGTTACCAGCCATACACAGGGACGATCGACCGGTACCCGGGAAAAGGTGAGACTGTCGACCTGTACGCGACCCTCAACCCTGCGCCGACCCTGCCCCCCACGAAGTCACCCATGACGCTCCTCTCGGTCCTGGCAGCGGTCGGTGCTGCAGGCATCCTTGCCCTCCAGAGAAAGGAGTAGCCGGGGAATTACTGGAGACAGGCCCCTCGCCGGGGTCCTGCCAGATTTTTACCGCTTTTCGATCGGTCCAAAAAGATACTCCTTCCCGAATACCCTTCGCTGTACCCCTGGGTCTATTCGATTATCGTGATATCCTGGTTTTGCTGGCCGGTGGACCGCCGCCGGGGCGCCCTCCGAAGGCGGCGGGGTGCATCGCACCGGGGAAATGGGGGCGGAAAGCCCCGCTTGCACACAATTGCCGGCTCGAAATAGCAAAAGAGCCTACATTCTCCCACCAGTCGTGGATCTGGCGAACCTATCAACAGATTGACCGGGCGCAAATGTCACCTTTTTTTTATATTTGCAATGCTCAATATGCTGAATGATGAACGAAGAGAAGATAAGGGAAGCGTTCGAGGCAGAAGGGATCGGAAAGGAGATCAAGTGTCCAGAGGCATTTGCAATAGCGGAGAAGTACGGCATCCCGAAGATGGATATCGCCGGCTACTGCAACGCGAACGGGATCAAGATCCGTGGCTGCCAGCTGGGCTGCTTCAAATGAGCCTCTTCTTCCGGGCAGTCCCCGTTGCGGATGCGGTGCGCATTGCAGTGAGCACCGCGCCTCCCCCCACCCCGGAAGAGGCCCCCCTCGAGGAGGCCGCAGGGAGGGTGCTCGCCCGGGACGTGTACCCCGACACCGATATCCCGGGTTTCGACCGGTCCGTGGTCGACGGCTACGCAGTGGCCGCGTCTGATACTGCCGGTGCAGGGGAGGCGAGCCCCGCGTCCCTCGTCCTTGATGCTGCTGTCAGGATGGGAGAAGAGGTGACTTCGGAGGTCAGGGCCGGGCACTGCGTCTATGTCCCGACCGGGGGTGCAGTCCCACCGGGAACCGACGCCGTCGCCATGATCGAGGACTGCGAGGTCACCGGGGACCAGGTCCTCGTGAGGAGACAGGTCGGGCCCGGGGAGAACATCGTCCGGAAGGGAGAGGACTTCTCGCGGGAGAGGTCAGCGCTCCCTGCCGGGCGGAGGCTCCGGCCTGCAGACTGCGGGGTCCTCGCCGCCATAGGCTGTGCGGATGTCCCCGTCTTCCGGATGCCCTCGGTCGGCGTGATCTCCACCGGGAACGAACTCGTCGGTGTCCGGGACGTCCCGGGCAAAGGCAGGGTGAGGGACAGCAACGGGC
>JAKPSJ010000074.1 GCA_029555345.1 Methanobacteriota archaeon
CAGGAATGCGCAGCCGGCGTAACCGGCGATCCCGGCAGCGGGAAGCCCGATGAGCGAGAGGACTGCCACCAGCAGGACCTTTTGTGCCCATTCGCGCACCCCGGGAGATAACCGGGGAACCCTGAGGGTGCCCGGCACCGCTCTCCCCAACGTTTTCCCCGGTGCGTACTGCTCCCGTAAACGCCCGATGATCGTTGTCGCCGCGAGGTTGACGACGAGTGTGATTGCCAGGAGGACGACGGCGACACCGAAGAGTGCGTGGTAATGCATGGTCCCTGCGGCGACTTCCCCCATCTCTATCCCGAGCGTCCCGGTCAGGGTCCGGACGGGGGAAAGGACGTTCCAGAGCGGAGAGGGGATGATGGCCGCGTTCCCGGTCACCATCAGGACAGCCATGGTCTCGCCGATTGCCCTGCCCATGCCGAGGATGACGGCGGCCGAGATGCCGGGAAGTGCCCCGGGCACGATGACCCGGGCGATCGTCTGCCAGTGCGTTGCCCCGAGCGCAAGGCTGCCCTCGGCGAACTCCCGGGGCACGCACGATATCGCATCCTCCGAGACGCTGATGATGGTGGGCAGGGCCATGATACCGAGGATGATCGAGCCTGCAAGCCACGACTCTCCCGAGGGGACACCGAATGTTGCGCGTATCCAGTCGGTGAGGACGATCAGGCCGAAGAACCCGTAAACGACCGAGGGTATCCCTGCGAGCAGTTCGATGGCGGGTTTTACAACGGCCCGGACTGCGGGGGGTGCAAGCCGCGCGATGCAGATGGCACACGAGATGCCGAGGGGCACGGCGATCGCCATCGCGCCGAGGGTCACGCAGAGCGTGCCCGCAATGAGCGGGACGATGCCGTATTGTGCAACGGGATACCCCGTCGGGTTCCATTCCGTGCCGAAGAGGAAGTCTGTTGTCCCCGTTTCGAGGAAGATGGGATACCCGTCACGGAGCAGGAACGCGAGGATGAAGAATATCGTGATGACGGCAAGACCCGCACACGAGAGGAGGAGAACCCTGATGACGGTCTCCCCTGTCCCTGCCGGGATCAACCGTCCCGGTTTTGCAAACCGGCGGGGGGAGAGAGTCATGGGGCTTTCCGGCAAAAAAGGGGCGTCTGGTCAGGGTCAGGCCTGCCCCAGCGGGACAAAGCCCTCTTTTTCCAGGATCTTCTGGCCTTCCTGGCTGAGCAGGAACCGGATGAAGTCCTTTGCAAGGCCCGCGGGCTCTCCCTTGGTGACAAGGATGAGCGGCCGGGAGATCGGATACTTCCTGTCGAGCACGGCCCGGACGGATGGTTCGATCGGGGTTCCATTTACGAGGATCGGGACTGCCCTGACCGTTCCGTCGATGTATCCCAGCCCCACGTACCCGATGGCGCCCGGTGTCTGGGCAACTGTCTGTTTCACTGCACCGTTCGAGTTCTTCTCGAGCTGTCCTGCCACGAAGTCTTCCTTGTTCATCACCTTCTCGTGGAAGAATTCGCGTGTGCCGGACGCACTGTCCCTGCCTACCACGACGATGGCCATGTCAGGACCACCGAGGTCCTTCCAGTTCGTGTATTTCCCCTGGTAGATCCCCTTGACCTGCTCCAGGGTGAGGGGCCCGACCGTGTTTGACGGGTGCACGATCAGCGCTATCCCGTCGTTGCCGATGACCGTGCTGACGAGATCGGGGTAACGGGTCTTCTCCTCGGCCTTGAGGTCACGCGAGGACATCCCGATCGAGGCAGTCCCTTCCCCTGCAGCCTGGATGCCAACGCTCGAACCCCCGCCGATCACCATGATCTCGGCGTTTGCATGGGTGTTCAT
>JAKPSJ010000080.1 GCA_029555345.1 Methanobacteriota archaeon
ACACCTGTCAGAAGACCAGGCAATCGACGCGGAGAATCTCTTCTTCTCGCCGTTCAGCATCTCCTCGGCGCTGGCAATTACCTATGAAGGGGCCCGCGGGGATACGGCACACGAGATCCGGGAAGTCTTCCACTTCCCAAAAGACACCGCCACGATGAGAGAAGGGTATAAAGAGCTCATTGCAGGGATCAACAGTGGTTCTCCTGCTTATTCGCTCCATGCCGCAAATGCGCTCTGGGCTGAACAGACCTACCCGTTCCTACCGGATTATATTGACATGGCTGATCGGGCCTACGGTGCAAAGACGACCAACCTCGACTTCATAGGGAGCCCGGATGCATCACGGATTACCATCAACCGGTGGGTCGAGGAGAAGACCCGGGAAAAGATCACGGACCTGATCCCGGCCGGGTCCATCACTCCGCTGACCCGCCTGGTTATCACGAACGCGGTCTACTTCAAGGGAACCTGGGTGAAACAGTTCGACGAGGAGAAGACCACCGTGGAGGAGTTCCGGACCGGTAGGGGCACGACCGTGCAGATCCCCATGATGCAGCGGACTGATACAAAGGCCACCTATGGGTACATGGAGACCGCTGACCTCCAGGTGCTCATGATGCCGTACGAGTCCGGTAGCGGGAAACCCCTGTCAATGCTTGTCCTCCTCCCCAGGGATGAAACCCTGGCTGCTGTTGAAGGAACACTCACTGCCGACACGCTCGCCGAATTGCGGGAGAACCTCACCGTGAAACGGGTCATGGTGTATCTCCCCCGCTTCACGCTCGAGACAAAATACTTCCTGTCCGGTCCCCTCTCGGCAATGGGGATGCCAACTGCCTTTACAGGTGCGGCCGATCTTTCGGGAATGGACGGCACCCGTGACCTCCTGATCACGAACGTGATCCACCAGGCATTCGTCGATGTGAATGAAGAAGGAACCGAAGCGGCAGCTGCAACCGCCGTCATTGTCGGGCGGGCGTCTGCCCCGGTTGATCCGGTCCCGGTATTCCGGGCCGACCATCCGTTCCTCTTCTTCATCCAGGACGATGAGACCGGGCTGATCCTGTTCATGGGACGGGTGGAGAACCCGGCCCTCTCCTGATTTTTCCTGACCCCGCCTAGGGCGTTGCCCGGTAAATGACCGGGGCCGAAGATACCTTTTTTTTTCATCAGCGCCAAATGTGGAAGATTACGAATGTTCTTTTCCCTCATCCTCTTTGCCGCCGGGCTCTTTCTCCTTGTCGCCGGTGCTGATGGTGCCGTCCGGGGTGCCGAAACCCTCGCCTTCCGGATGGGGGTGTCTCCGGGGACCATCGGGCTCACCGTGATCGCTTTTGGGACATCGCTGCCTGAACTCACGGTCACCACCGAAGCAGTCCTGACCGGCAACCCGGAGATCGGTCTTGCCAACATCGTCGGGAGCAACATCGCCAACATCGGCCTCATCCTCGCCCTCTGCGTCATTATCAGCCCGTCCCTGGCGACCGCCCGGGAACTCCGTCCCCGGTTCCTGAAAGACTCGCTCCTGATGCTTGCCGCAACCCTGCTCTACGCGGTCCTATCGCTCCGGGGAGTGCTTGACTGGATGAGCGGGATTCTCTTCCTCCTCCTCTTCGCAGGGATCCTTCTCTTCATCAGGAAAAATTCCCGGGAGAACAACGCC
>JAKPSJ010000096.1 GCA_029555345.1 Methanobacteriota archaeon
CGGGGAGGTCGTGGAAGAGGAGGAGGGAGTCTGTGCGGCTCGCCATCTGGGGGGCGCCGAACTCCCCCTCCGGGCGTTCCTCGACATCTGTGACCATTCCCCTCTCCCTCATCGACTCGATGAACTCGCGCATGGATAACCCGCTCCCTTCCATGCGGTAAGGTGGATCCTCCCGTCAGATAAACCTGCAAGCCTTCTGAAGGGCTCGATGCATTCCCCAAAAAAAGCCCGGCCCGGAGCCCGGCTGTTCAGGGGCGCGGAGGGTTGTAGAAGCGGTACCTGAACTGGGCTTCTTCCAGGGCCCTGGCGCTCGCCGGGTCGAGCTCTCTCCGGGCTGCCTGCACGATCTCGTTGAGGATATTCTTCTCCCGCAGGACATCGTAGTCCCCTTCCCGGAGCTCGTTGAAGAAATCGAGGAGTTCGTTGACGTGGCCGAGCAACTCGGGACCTGCAACGAGGTTGACCCGGTTCAGGACGTACGCGAGGTTCCTCTTGGCCATGTCGCGGTCGTAAGCGTCATCGCCCGCGATCCCCATCCGGGTGACTGCACGGAGGAGTTCGTCGTAGACCTTCAGTTTCTGCCGGTTCTGCACGAGGCGGCGGTCCATGCTCCCCGAGTAGAGGTATGCGCCTGAAAGCGCGGCGGCGACGGCCACAACACCTATAGTGACTACTGTCCAGTATTCGATCACGGTGACTCCCGACCACTCTTTTGGGGCTTTCCTGTTATAAGCATTCTTTTTTTCTCCAAATCGCGGGTCGATCACAGGAATAGCGGCTCCTGGGTCGTCAGAGGCCTGACGTGGAGGATATCGGCCGCGATCTCCCCGACCTCCACGCGGAACTCGGCAGGGGTATAGACGCCGAGCCGCCACTGGCCCCGCCGCGTCTCGTTCAGGGTATGGAGCAGGGGCGAGACCTCCGAGAGCGGGACTGCCTTGTGCTGGTGCCTGACCTGGACGGAGAGGGACATGTCGCCCGGGAACGGGGGGATGTCCACCATGACGCAGGAGGGGGGGATCCCAGCCTCGTCCGCGATCTTCCTCCCGATCTCCTTTCGCCTCTCGAACGGGGAGCACTTCGCCATCCGGGCCGTGTTCACCCTCTCCTGGCCGACCTGGAGGGCCCTCTTGAAAAGGCTCCTCTCGTAGATCCTCCTGGAGAGACCTTGCGCTACAGGGTCCGGGGAGGCGAGGAGCGCCTGCATGCAGGCCGAATCATCGGCCTGGAGGAGAGCCCCGATCCCCTCGGCCGGGTTCTCTCCCACGTGCGCCATGACCGCCTCCTGGAACATCATCTCCCCGATCCTGCTGACGTGGTGGAAGTACACCGACGGCCTCATGAGTGTCCGTGCGATGAGGAGGCTCTCTGCAGCATGGACCCCTGTCTCGGCGAGAACGAGCCGGCCGTCCATCAGGAACGTGTTCCGGATCAGCCTGTGTGCATCGACGGTCCCGTACGGTGCACCCGTGTAGTGGGCGTCCCGCAGGAGATAGTCCATCCGGTCGACATCGAGTTCGCCGTGGATGATGCCTGACAGGGGGTGCGTGCCCTGGATCAGGGAGGCCACCTCGCCCGTATCGGTCCCCATGGCCCCGAGGACTCCCGGTATCTCCCCGTGTTCGAGGAGGGGGGCGACGTCCTGGTGGTGGCGGCCCAGGTACTCCTCGGCGAGCGGCTCTATCGCGTGCGAGAAGGGGCCGTGCCCGATGTCGTGGAGGAGCGCCCCCGCCTCCACGAGTGCCTTTTCTCTCGCGGGGAGGCCCAGCTGCCGGGCCATGACCCCGGCCAGGTGCATGGTCCCGAGCGAGTGCTCGAAACGGGTGTGGTGGGCACCCGGGTACACGAGGTACGAGAAACCGAGCTGCCGGATATAGCGGAGCCGCTGCAGGATCGGAGAGTCGAGCAGGGGTAGGAAGGGCTCCCCGACCTCCACGTACCCGTGGACAGGGTCCTTGATGATCTTCGCGCCCATCCGGAAGAACAGTCATCTCCCGCGACGATAAAGAATACAGCACCATGATCGTCCTCCTCTCCGGGGGCACAGGGACCCCCAAGCTCATCCAGGGACTGCGGAAGGTCCTGCCGGACAGTGAGATCACGGTCGTGGTCAACACGGCAGAGGACCTGTGGGTCTCCGGCGGTTTCCTCTCGCCCGACATCGACACCCTGATCTACCTCTTTTCCGGTGTGCTCGACCTCGAGAGGTGGTGGGGTATCGCGGGCGACACGTTCGTCACCCACGACGAGCTCCTCCGGCTGGGAAGCGACGAGTACATCGCCATCGGGGACCGCGACAGGGCCCTGCAGATCCGGCGCGGGGAGATGCTCCGGCAGGGCCTGACCCTCACGGATGCAACCGGGGCCCTGTGTTCGAAACTCGGTGTGAGCGCCTGCATCCTCCCGATGACAGACAGCCCCGTGGCAACGCTCGTCCGCACGGGGGGCCGCACCATCCATTTCCAGGAGTACTGGGTCCGTCACCGCGGGAACCTTTCCGTTGACGAGGTCTTCAGGCACTGGGACGGCCCGGACGAGGCGACACCCCGGGTCCTGTCCTCCATCCTCTCGTGCGAGGGCGTGGTCATCGGCCCGAGCAACCCTGTCACGAGCATCCTTCCCATACTCGAGTGCAGGGGGGTCAGGGAGGCCCTCCGCGAGGTGCCCGTCGTAGCGGTGAGCCCCTTCATAGGGGACGCCCCCGTGAGCGGCCCTGCTGCAGCCCTGATGGAGGCGCGTGGCTTTTCCCCCGACTCGGCCGGGACGTCTGCCCTGTACGGCGACATCGTGGATGCCTTCGTCCAGGACATACGCGACCCCGTTCCTGTCCCCGGGGCGGTCCGGGCAGACACGCTGATGAAGACGCCTGAAATCGCGAAGGACCTCTCGCTCCTCGTACTCTCCCTCATCCGCGAAGCACGCGCCCGGCCCCGCTCCACTACCCCTGCCGACAGATAGGGTTTTTACCTGGCGGACAGACATTCGTGGAAGGAGCGGGAAAAATGGGCATCTTTCGATCTCTTCGGGAAGCGCTGGCGGGCGAGGGGGACAGGGCCCTCGACGATGCAGAGAGGGAACGAGTGGAGAGTGTCCGCAATGCGCTCGCCTACGGGGACGTGGAAGCGCGGTGGAACGCGATCCGGGCAGCAGGGGAACTCGGTGACGCCTTCATCGACCCGCTCATCAGCGCCCTGAACGACGAGCACTGGATCGTGCGGCGCGGGGCTGCCCAGACCCTTGCAAAGATAGGGGCGCCTGCAGTACCTCCCCTCGTCGAGATGCTGGGATGCGAAGACGAGTCGGTCCGGAGGGAAGTCGTCCAGGCATTCACCCTGATCGGGGACACCTCTGTCGAGTCCCTCGTCCGCGCGCTCTCGCGGGACCAGCCTGCAATCCGGGAGGGGGCTGCACGGATACTCGGTGAGCTGGGTGCGCAGGGCGCGGTCGCCCCTCTCGTGGAGGCATTGAAGGACAGGGAGCCGGGTGTCCGCCGCGAGGCTGCGTTCGCCCTCAAGCTGATCGGCCACCCTGACGCCGTCGCCCCGCTGATCGATCTCCTCGGCGACGAGTCGGGCTCTGTCCGCATCGCCGCTGCCGAGGCCCTCTGCGCCCTCGGGGACTCCGCCATCGAGCCGATGATCGCCGCACTCGCGCATCCCAGGCCGGAACTCCGCCAGAGGGCCGGACTCGCCCTTGCATCGATCGGTACCCCGGCAGTCGACGCACTCGTCGCGGCGCTGGGACACGAGGACCCCCTCGTCCGGCAGGGCGCAGCAGAAGTGCTCGGCCGCATAGGTGACTCTCGCGCGATCCCCGGCCTCATCCGCCTCCTCGGGGACCAGGTCAGGAACGTCCGCCAGGAGAGCGTCAGGGCCCTCTCCAAGCTCGGGTACCCTGCCATCTCCCCCCTCGTCTCGGCGTTCCGCGAGGGCGACGTCGTGGTCCAGAACTGCGCGATGGAAGCGCTCTGGCTCATCGGCGGTCCGGCTGTCCGCCCGCTCGTCGACCTCCTCGACGACCAGAACCCGGACGTGCGGAGGAGGACTGCACTCCTCCTCGGCGAGATGGGAGACCCTGCTGCTACCGATGCGCTGACCAGGGTCCTCGGCGACCCGGCGCCGGCAGTCAGGAGGGAGGCGTTCGAAGCCCTCGAGAAGATCCGGAACAGGGAGCAGGAGAGGATCAGCTCTCCCCCGAAGGCAGGCAGGGGAGGGAAGGGATCAGCCGGGACTTCCCCGGGCAGCAGGAAGAAGGCCGATACCCTGTAAAGTATCCTTCATTTTTCCCCTGCAAGGGAGAACCTGATGTCGAGTGTCACAGTGGGGACCTCGATCCCCCTGACCTGGACAAGGTACTCCCCCGGATCCCACCCTGTCGTATCGAACCCAAAGGACCAGGTGCTGAATGACGCCCCCTCCTGCCGGAGGACCGGGACCACACCCGATGCTCCCGCGACGGGCAGGCTCTCTCCCTTCTTCGTCGGGCCGAACTGGAGCGGCTCGACCTCGACGAGGAGATGGTTGCCGGGGGAGAGGATCGTCTCTCCCGAGAGGACCAGCTGGTCACCTGCACGGTAGGTGCCGCCCGGGGCGAGCGCCCGGGCTCCCCCGCCTGACCCTCCCGCTGCAGGGGTCACGTTCCCCTGCACCTGGCCGGCAACCGGGGTGGCGGGTGTCGTGCCCTGTGGTACCGCGGGCGGCACCCCCTCCTTTCCCGCCGGTCCAGGCGCTAGGCATCCTGCTGAAACGAGCAGGGCTGCAAGGAGGACGAGTGCGATCCAGGAGGGATATCGTTCCATTATCGTAGAGTGAATCCGCAGGGCAAAGAACCTTCTCTCCCCCGCCGTTCTCCGGCCGTCGATATCCATAAGCCTCGAAAAGACCAAGAAGTGAGTCAGGTTGCACCATGCCAGAGGGAGAGAGGCCGTCATCGAGGGAAGAGATCGTCCTTGCGCTGAACGCGAAGTTCCCGGTCATGAGGAAGCTCTTCGGAGTCAAGAAGATCGGGATATTCGGGTCGCTCGCCCGGGGCGAGGACAGGCCCGACAGCGACGTGGACATCGAGGTCGAGTTCGAAACGGGGATGGACACGTATTCCAACTACATCGGTCTCGCCCTGTACCTCGAGGAACTCCTCGGGAGGGAGGTCGACCTGGTCCTCTCGCGCGTCCTCGCGTCGTACCTCCGGCCGGAACTCGGGGCCATGTACTCCGCGATCAGCAGGGACAGGGTCTACCTCGGCCAGATCCTCGACGAGATCGCGTTCCTCTCCCACCGGACCCGGGGGGTCTCGTCCCACGACTTCCAGAAAGACGAGACCCTCCGCCGGGCCGTGGCGCGGAGCCTCGAGATCATCGGCGAGTCTGCTGCAAGGGTCTCGGAGCAGACGCAGAAAGACGCACCGAAAGTCCCCTGGAGGGAACTCGCCGGCCTCCGATCGCACCTCCTGCACCCCTACTTCTCGATGGACTGGGGCATCGTCTGGAACGTCCTGAACGTCTACCTCCCCACGGTCGAGCCCCTCGTCCGTGCGGCCCACTCGCGGATAGCGTGATCCGCCTCTCTCCGTGAATTCAGGGGAAGACACACGGCCCGGCATCGTTTATTAAGCAGCGGTGACGAATCTACTTCTCGGCAACACATATTCGTCCCATTCACTGGACGGGGCAACCGTTTCCGATGAACCAGTCGTACAACCTCTCCCCTGTCCTGCGCGAACTCCTGGAAAAGACCGAGAGCATGCTCGGGACAGAGGTCCAGCTCGTGAGGAGGCCGGATGTCCCACCGGAAGGACTCCTCGTCGACGAGTACATGTATGGGACGGGAAAGAACGTCATCGCCTTCTCGAGCGCACTCCTGGGCACCCTCAAGGACTATACGATCTGCCGCAACTGCATCGAACTCCTTGCCAGGGGTTGTGCTGCCCGCCGCGGGAACTTAAAGGTCCTCTCGTTTTCGAAGGAGAGTGCACTGGCGGGGTGCCGCCAGATTTACCTGGATATCCTCAAGGACGAGGCGACCCGCAACCTGCCGGTCTCGCAGAAGAAGCAGCTCGTGTTCCTCCTCTTCATGCTGCTCCACGAGGTCTTCTCGGACATGCCGCAGAGGCTCCTGGCAGACCTCGTCATCTCGCACAGGTTCTCGCTCCTGCGGAACGCACAGGTCTACTTCCTGGTCAAGGAGAGCATGCAGGACATGCACGACCTGGTCCCGATCAAGGACTTCCTTCCCCAGAGGTACTATGTCGTCCACAACAGCATCTACTATGCAAGGGACATGCTCCTCGCCTACGTCCTCTCCGAATACAAGCTCAACCCTGTCATCAACATCCCCGAGCTCCAGAGGTTCCGGAACCTCGACATCAAGGAGATGATGACGCAGCGGTGGAGCAGGTCGCCATGGTACCACACGAAAGTCGTCGGGGACGCCCTCTCCAACATGCTCAAGCGCACGATCGAGATGGACTTCGACAGGGATCTCTCGGAAGACTATTTCTACGAACTCTATACCCTTTCGACCGAGATACCCATGCGCTGGTGGGTGATGATGGGGATGCAGGACTGGTTCGTCTGGGA
>JAKPSJ010000126.1 GCA_029555345.1 Methanobacteriota archaeon
TCGTTCGAGAAGTATGCATGCCCCGGTGCAGCATTCGTGGGAGTGACACCCCCCCTTCGGGGAGTGTTCAGGCTTCACTCCCGGCCGCTCGCCGGGATCGAGGGAGCGTTCGCACTCTTCGAATCTATCCTGAATGCGTGCATGGACAGTGCAAAGAAAGGGGGAGATCCCCTGCAGGGTAGAGGATAAGGCACTCACTTTCACCCCGCGCACGTCGATAATTTATATACTGGCCTTATCAGAAGAGAGGTATAGGTGAACCAGAGACCATGAAAAAGGCAGGATACCTCTGCAGGGATGGGCACGAAGTATTGGACGGGGAAGGCGTTCCCCGGGAGGTTGTTTTCCTCTTCATACACGGGGCACGGCTCTGCATTCCTGTCGACGAACTCCTCGGTGTTATCGAGAATGGAACAATTTGCCCTGTCAGGAGCGTCAAGCAGAACTGGATGGAATACCTCGGCAGGGAAGCGGGGACGGCGACCCTCTCCCGGTCAGGACGGGCCCTCAACATCTCACTCGTGAACGGGGACCGGTTCACGCTGTCTCTCGAATCCGTTCGTGATGTCCTCTCATTCAAGGAGAGAATTGCACCTATAATGGAGGTCTATTTCCGGAGCGAGAAGAAGTATACACGCAACCATCTCCTGACGGACTTCGCAGGGCCTCTCTCCCCCTGCCCTGCGTGAGTCCCTGCAACCCCCCTTTTCAAAGCTGCCTCACGAGGGTGGCAATGTAATCCCCCACGTCTGAAGTCCGGGATGCCCCTCCCATGTCCTTCGTCGTGACCCCGTCCCTGATGGACTGGCCGAGAGCGGTGAGCACCATTTTCGCTGCTTCCCGCTCCCCGATGTGGTCGAGGAGCATCGATCCCGCCCATATCGTTGCCATGGGGTTCGCCTGGTTCAGTCCCTTGTATTTCGGTGCAGACCCGTGGATGGGTTCGAACATCGACGTGCCTTCAGGGTTGATGTTTCCTCCTGCCGCGAGGCCGAGACCGCCCTGGATCATGGCTCCAAGGTCGGTGATGATGTCTCCGAACATGTTGGGTGTCACCACGACATCGAAGGACTCGGGGTTCTTCACGAACCACATGGTCACAGCGTCGACAAAGGTGAAATCCGTTGCAAGATCCCTGTGACGCGCAGTGACCTCGGAGAAGACCTCCCTCCAGAGGCCATACACATCGGTAAGGACGTTTGCCTTGTCGACCGAGGTCAGCCTCTTCCTCCTCATCTCTGCGAGATCGCAAGCGTAAGAAATCACACGCTTCGCCCCCTCGCGGGTGATGATGCCGATCTGGTATGCCACCTCGTCTGCATCGCTCTCGCAGTCGATCCCGAACCTGATATCGTAGAGATTGCGTTCGATCTCGTGCGTTGCCTTGCCCCGGCCATGGAACCTGCCTCCCACGCCGACATAGAAGTCCTCCGTGTTCTCCCTGACGACGACAAGGTCGATATCTTTTGATGACTTCCCTGCAAGCGGTGTCTGGACGCCGTCGAGGAGACGGACCGGCCGGAGATTGACGTATTGGTCAAAGAAGAAGCGCAATGAGAGGAGAATGCCCTTTTCCAGTATGCCGGGGGGGACACGTCCGTCGCCGACGGCCCCGAAATAAATCGCCCTGAACCGGGAGAGATCGGCCAGGTCGTCTTCGGTGAGGAGCTCGCCCGTTTCGAGATAGCGCTCCGCCCCGACATCGAACTCCTCCCACTTGATATCGAAAGAGAAACGGTCTGCTGCTGCCTCGAGGACCTTTTGGCCCTCGGCTACGACTTCGGGGCCTATGCCATCCCCGCCGATCACTGCGACCCGATACATGTCTCCACCTTTTCGAGGTTCCTCGCGTATGCGACAAGTCCCCCGGCATCGATTATCTCTTTCATGAATGGGGGGACAGGCTCTATCGGCAGTTTTCTTCCATTCGATTCGATTAAGCCTTCTTCCAGATGGATCGTCACTGTCGATCCGTCCTCGATTGTCGTGGCCTCGGGGCACACGAGAGGGAGGATCCCGACGTTGATAGCGTTCCTGTAGAAGATGCGTGCGAAGGATCGGGCGATGATCACTTTCACTCCTGCGCCAAGGAGCGCGAGGGGTGCGTGTTCACGCGAGGAACCGCACCCGAAATTCTTTCCTGCGACGATTATGTCCCCTTCCCGTGCATTTTGGGCGAACTCGTCTCTCGTCCCCTCGAAGGCGTGTGTTGCGAGGGCCCACGGGTCGTAGATGACGAGGTATCGTCCCGGTATAATGGCGTCTGTATCGATATTGTCTCCAAATTTCCATACTCTCATTTCTTATACCTCCCTCGGGTCAGTGATCTCCCCCTTGATGGCGCTGGCTGCTGCAGTTGCGGGGGAACAGAGATAGACGAATGCATCGGTGCTCCCCTGTCGTCCTCTGAAATTCCTGTTCGATGTCGATAGCGACACCTCGCCTGGTGCCAGGAGTCCGAAAGCTCCTCCCATGCACGGCCCGCAGCAGGGGGCCTCGACAAGGCCTCCGGCTGAAATAAATCTCTCGACGAGCCCTGCCTTCAGAGCCCTGAGATATTCTGTCCTCGAAGCGGGGATGACAACGACACGGATATCCGGGTGGAATTCCCTGTCTCCGAGGACATCTGCAGCCTCCTTGAGGTCTTCGTATCGCCCATTCGTGCATGAGCCAATGAACACCTGGTCGATGTGCGTTCCGGCAACCTTGGTGACGTCGACGACCTGGTCCACGTTGTGGGGCACTGCCACGCGGGGTGCGAGTCGGGATGCGTCGAACGTGTATTTCATCGAAAACGAAGCGTTTTCATCGCTTGAAAGCGGGAAAGGAGCAATATCCCTCTTTCCAGCGAGGTACTCCCAGGTGACTGCGTCTGGAGGGACGATACCTGCTTTTGCTCCCATCTCGACTGCCATATTGCAGCAGGTCATCCGCCCGGGCATCTCCATGGTCCTGAATGTATCCCCCGTGAACTCGAGGGCCTGGTATGTTGCACCGTCGGCTCCTATCCGCCCTAAAATATCGAGAATGAGGTCCTTTGGTCCGACCCTATCAGGGAACTCTCCCTCGACCGAGACTCTTATCGTCTCCGGGACCCGGAAATAGAGGGCGCCGAACTTGAGGACGAAGCCCATGTCCGTCGACCCGATCCCGGTCGCAAATGCGCCGGCTGCGCCGTACATGCAGGTGTGCGAATCGGCACCGACGATGATCTCGCCCGGAGCGGCACGGCCGCGTTCCATCACGACCTGGTGACAGATCCCCTCTCTCTCGTCGAGATTTTCAACATTCTGTTCCCGGGCGAATTTCCTGAGAAAAACGTGGTTTTCCGCCGCAGATATCGAATCAGCAGGCACCTGGTGGTCGAAGAGGAGGACGATCCCCTCTGGGTCGAATACAGTCTTTCCCCCCATTTCCTGGAACTTCTGGACTGCAAGGGGCCCGGTGATATCGTGGATCATGGCCATGTCGACAGGTGCCATGACAACATCCCCTGCCTTGATACTTCGGTTGCATTTCCGTGAGAATATCTTCTCGACCAGAGTTGATGCCATACAAGAACCATCAATGTATGTGCCGTGGATCCTCATGTATTTTGGTACTCCAAGTGTATTCGAAAGGTGATTCTTCAGTGGGTGCAAATGAAACTGGAAAATAGGCGAGTAACTGCGAATTTTTTTGAA
>JAKPSJ010000137.1 GCA_029555345.1 Methanobacteriota archaeon
ATTCCCGATGTGAGGGACGGGTTGAAACCGGTCCACCGCAGGGTGCTGTTTTCGATGTGGGAGATGGGAAACACCCATGACAAGCCCACCAGGAAGAGCGCCCGCGTCGTCGGTGAGGTGATGGGGAAGTACCACCCCCACGGCGACGCCGCGATCTACGACACCATCGTCAAGATGGCCCAGCCCTTCACCTACCGCTATCCCCTGATCGAAGGGCAGGGCAACTTCGGCTCGATCGACGGGGACGCCCCTGCCGCCATGCGTTACACGGAGGTGCGGCTCACCCCGCTCGCGGAGGAGCTCCTGCAGGACATCGAGAAGGAGACGGTGGCGTTCACCTCGAATTTCGACGAATCGCTCGATGAGCCCGTCGTCCTCCCGGCGAAGGTGCCGAACCTCCTCCTCAACGGATCGAGCGGGATCGCCGTCGGGATGGCGACGAACATGCCGCCGCACAACCTTGCAGAGGTCTGCAACGCGCTCGTCCAGTACCTCGAGACGCCCGGTGCCCCCCTCGATGTCCTCATGCAGCACCTCCCCGGCCCCGACTTCCCCACGGGCGGGGTCATCATGGGCACGGAAGGGATAAGGAGCGCGTACCTCACCGGCCAGGGGAAGGTCGTCATCAGGGGCGTCGCCGAGATCGAGGACCGGGGGGGGCGGGGGGAGCGAATCATCGTCACAGAGATCCCCTTCCAGGTCAACAAGGCCCGGCTCATCGAGACCATTGCCAACCTGGTCAAGGAGAAGAAGATCGAGGGGATCTCCGATATCAGGGACGAGTCGGACAAGGAAGGCCTCCGGGTCGTGATCGACCTGAAGAAAGGCGCCTCCGGCGCGATAATCCTCAACCAGCTGTACAAGCATACCGCGCTCGAGAGCACGTTCGGGATCATCAACCTCGCCATCGTCGAGAACCAGCCGCGGATCCTCTCCCTGCCCGAGCTCTTCCATGAATTCGTCGCCCACAGGACCGGGGTCATCCGCCGCAGGAGCGAGTACGACCGGAAGAAAGCGCAGGAACGCGTCCACATCCTCGAGGGGCTGCTGCTCGCCCTCTCCCGCATCGACGAGGTGATCGCTGCCATCCGGGCGTCCGAGACGGCGGATGCCGCGAAGGAGACACTGATATCGCGGTTCGGGCTCGACGAGCCCCAGGCTGCAGCCATCCTCCAGATGCAGCTGCGCAGGCTCGCGGCGCTCGAGCAGAAGAAGATCCAGGACGAGAAGGACGAGCTCTCGCGGGAGATCGCGCGCCTGTCGGAGATCCTCGCTGACGAGAAGAATATCCGGCAGGAGATCAGGAAGGAACTGGTCGCGATCGCCGGGAAGTACGGTGACGCCCGGAGGACACGGATCTCGGGAGAGATGACGCAGCTCGATAGGGAAGACCTCATCGAGGACAAGCAGGTGCTCGTCTCCCTCACGTCGCTGAACTACATCAAGAGGATGGACCTGGACACCTACCGCCAGCAGAGGAGGGGCGGGAGGGGGATCATCGGGATGTCGACGAAAGAAGAGGATTACGTGACGGATGTCTTCGTTGCAAACACCCACGATTACCTCCTCTGCTTCACGACAACCGGGAGGGTCTACTGGCTCAAGGTGTACGATATCCCCGAGGGCTCCCGCACGAGCCGCGGGAAGGCAATAGTCAACCTGCTCGACCTGGTCGACGAGAAGGTTACCGCGGTGATCCCGGTACGGGAGTTCTCCCCTGACAGGTTCCTCTTCTTCGCCACGCGGAAGGGGAGGGTCCTCCGGGTCCCGCTCGAGGAGTTCTCCCGGCCCCGTTCGACAGGGATCATCGCCATGAACCTGGGGGAGGGCGACGAGCTCGTCGACGTGAAGATCACCGACGGGAACCGCGATGTGATACTCACCACACGGAAAGGCCAGAGCCTCAGGTTCTCCGAGTCCGATGTGAGCCAGCACCACAGGGGTGCGATGGGCGTGATCGGGATCCGGATGAGGGGCAAAGACGACCTGCGGGCCGTGGCGCTCGTCGAGAAGGACCACCTCCTGACAGTGACGGAGAACGGTTACGGCAAGCGCACGGAGTTCGGGGAGTTCCGCGGCCACGGGAGGGGCACGATGGGTGTCCGCAACATCCTGACGGAGTTCCGGGGGGGCGTCGTGGACGCGAAGGCTGTCTCCGAGGACGACGAGATCGTCCTGATGAGCGCGTCCGGGATCGTCATCAGGACCAGGGTCTCGGAGATCTCGATCCAGAAGAGGAGCACCCGGGGCGTCCGGATCATGAAGATGGAAGAGGGCGACCACGTCGTGGGGTTCACGATCCTCCGGCCCGAGATGGAGGAGTGACCCTCTTCCCGTGTTTTCCCGGGTCCTTTTCTCTCTCGCCGTGACCGATTGCGAAGGGCTCCCGCCCCACCCTCCCAATCCCGATACATTCATCCCATAGCCACCCCACAATCTCCCCGATGTACCAGGCAAGGATCCACCAGGAGACGAAGGGTGAGGGGGACATCGTGGACCTCACCCCCCACGTGAGGGAAGCCGTCCGGGCGAGCGGAGTCCGGGAGGGACTGGTGAACGTCTTCGTGACAGGCTCGACCGCTGCCGTGACCACGATCGAGTACGAGAGCGGGGTTCTCAGGGACCTCGCCCGGGCCCTCTCGGTCATCGCCCCCGACGATATCCCATACGCCCACGACGGGGCCTGGGGAGACGGAAACGGCCGTTCCCACGTAAAGGCTGCTGTCGTCGGCCCGTCCCTCTCCGTTCCGGTGAGCGGAGGCGAGCCCGCCCTCGGGACCTGGCAGCAGGTCGTCCTCCTGGAGCTCGACGTCAGGCAGGGCAGGGACCGGACGCTCGTCATCACCGTCATGCCCTGAACCGGGCGGATGCACTCTCCCATGCAGCGCGGTTCTCGTAGGCACTGCCCCTGCGCTCACGCCAGGGACCTGCTTTTTGCAGGAGAAAAGAGTCGGTCAGTCCAGCGGGATCGTCTCCAGCTGGGAGACGAGCTCCCAGATCCTCGTCCGGGCGTGGACGGGCATGTTCGGGTCGTTGCTGATCTCGTCGATCTTGGAGATAGCCTCGGCTGCCCGGAGGCCGGATTTTTTGGAGTTGTTCATCAGCAGCTGGCGGGTCTCATCTGCGACCCTCCGGATATTTCGCGGTATGGTGCCGTCATCCATGATGTGCTGGAGCATCTGGATGCAGTTCTCGATGGTCTTATCAGGGTCAGTCATGACAGTCCCCTCCGGTATCGTGAAACGAAAAACTCATCAATAACGAGTCATTCTCGAACCACTACTTATATAGAGGACAAATAATATAAACCATGCGAAATGGCGATGGCAGGAAAGATGGCGGATGACGGGCATCCAGGGGGAAACGAGGGGCGCATGAAGAGCGAAGACGAGATCATGGCCAGCTACCTGCTCAGGGGTGGCAAGATGCTCTCTGCGACGTGCCCGGCCTGCGGCTGCCCGCTCTTCGAGATGAAGGGGGAGAAACTCTGCGTGGTCTGCAGCGAAAGAGGCGAGGAAAGACCTCGTGCCGCGATCGGGGAACAGCCTTCACGCCGGGGAGACGAGGAGGAGAGAGTGGCGTTCCTTCCGGGGAGCAGGATACTGGAAACGCTCGAATGCACCATCGTCGCTCTCTGCGAGAGGGCCGCCGCCGAGGAGGATCCACTCCGGGCAAAAGCCCTGATGGAGGCGGTCCAGGCCGGAGTGGACGCTCTCCAGAGGCTCGCCGGGCAGCCGGGTCATCGGTAGGGGCTGTGCGAGACCTCCCAGATCTTCTTCGCCCGCTCCTTTCCTATCCCCTTCACCCTGACGAGTTCCTCCTCTGCTGCATTGACCACGGCCTGGACCGAGCCGAAGTGCTCGAGGAGGGCCCGTGCGTGTTTCGGCCCGATGTCAGGGAAAGAGGCGAGGATCGTCTCGGCCTGCGCACGCAGGGAGTGCCCCGACTTCCGGACGGGGAGCGTCCGTTCCCGCTCTCCCCCCTCCTCGCGCTTTGCGAGGACTGCGATGATCTGGGCCGTGTCCTCCTCGTTACGGGAGAACAGGACAGAGATCCCGAGGTCGACGGCGATCGCAGCCAGGGCGCCTCGGATCGCGTTCGGGTGGATGCCCCTTGCAGCGTAGAGATCATCGGTCCCCTCGATGATCAGGACGGGCCGCGGTGCACTCCCGGCGAGGGTCTTCAACTGTGCGAAGAGGTCGCGGTCGACGAGCGTGTCCACGAAGTCGCGGACCGTCTTCCTCTCGACGAGTATCCTGTCCCCGATAGCGTAGTCCCCGGAGGGGAGCCTTCCGATCTCGAGCGTGAGCCCGAGGGTGCTCAGGAACTCGGCGACCCGCGACGAAGTCTCGCGGTCGTCCACCCTGACTACGGGGCCGGCCTCCTGGAAGTCCCCGATCGAGGACTGCCCGGCGGGGTGGGGCTGCGAAAAGGCCCCGGGGAGAGTCGGCCCGTGGTGCATCCGGCGGATGCCGGAGATCATCGACCTCTCGCGGTTCTGGCTCACGTACCGGAAGACCTCGTCCGTCGTCCCCTTCGTGACCAGCACGACGATCCTCCCCCGGCCGCTCCTGCCCGTCCTGCCCTTCCGTTGGATGCTCCGTATCTCGGACGGGACAGCCTCGTAGAAGACGACGAGGTCAGTCGAGGGGATATCGAGCCCCTCCTCGCCGACGGAGGTCGCGACGAGGACCCGGAAGTCCCCAGCCCGGAACTTCTGGAGGGCCTCGATCTGCCTCTTCTGGGAGAGCCCCTTCTCGGTGTCCCTATTGGCCTGGCCAACGAACCTCTGGCACGGGATCCCCTGTGCCGAGAGGAAGTCCACTATCTGCTGGACCATGTCTCGGAACGTCGCGAAGACGATGATCCTGCTCTCCGGCGAGATCTCGAGCTGCTCTTTGATGACATCGGCGAGGATCCCGGGTTTCGGGTGGAGTTCCTCCTTCCAGGACATGCAGCGTTCGAGGACCCGGACGAAGACCGGGTCATTCGCCAGGCGTGCGGCAGACTTTGGGCTGCCGCTGCCGGTCCCCTCGGCGAACAGCCGGTTGATGTAGTGGCAGAAGACCCGGCTCCCCTGCGACTCCGCGAGCCCGACGGCGTGGCGGAGCTTCATCAGCTCGGCGTAAAGGGACGCCCCCATGTAGCCTGCCGAGTCACGCTCCTGGATCCTCTGCTGGACCTGGGCGTTGATGGCGTTGAGGGCCTTCATCGAAAGCTGCTGGCGCGGCGGGACCATGAACCCGAGGGACCGGAGCTGTGCGAGGCGGGAGTCGATCAGCGCGTTGATGTCGTCCGTGGCCCTCTTCAGTTCTTCGGGCAGCTCGACCTGGATGACCTCGACATCCCTCTCGTGGACGTAGGGCGCGACGTCGGGGTCGTTCTCTGTCCGGCTCTCGACGCGGGTGATGCCCAGGTTCCTGCAGACTTCCTCGACCTTCTCCTTCTCGCTGCCGGGCGATGCCGTCATCGCGAGGACGAGCGGTGCACGGGCAGTCTCCAGGTACCGCTGGGCCAGGAAGACATACGCGTAGTTCCCGACCGCCCTGTGGCACTCGTCGAAGATCACCAGGACGACGTCGGAGAGGTCGTAGCTCCCCGCGAGGACGTCGTTCTTGATGACCTGCGGGGTGGCGAAGACGACCCGTGCGTCCTTCCAGGCCCGCGCCCGGTCGGATGCGGGGGTCTCCCCGGTGAACATGGCGAATGTCCCCTCGCCCTGCCCGGGTAGGGAGAGGAACCGCTCGAAGAACCTGATGTGCTGCTCGACGAGGGGTTTCGTGGGCGCGAGCATCAGGACCTTCCCGCCCATGTTGTAGAGGCGGGACGCCGCGACGAGGAGGGCTATCGCAGTCTTGCCGAGGCCCGTCGGGAGGACGACCATCGTGTTCTCCTCGAGAGCCTTCATCGCGATGGAGAGCTGGTAGTCCCTCGAGTCCAGGGCGCCGGGTGCAACGTAAGGGTGGGAGATCGCTGTCATGGGGCCATGAGCTGGGAAAACGTCGTCCTGCCCCTGACGAGCGAGGCGACGAGGCGGGGGAGGTCCTTCCTGTGGACCCTGACCTGCTCCATGCTGTCCCTGTCGCGGAGGGTGACCGTCCCGTCCTCGGGAGTCTGGTAATCGACGGTGACGGCGAAAGGCGTCCCGACCTCGTCCTGCCGCCTGTACCTCCTGCCGATCGCCCCCGAATCGTCGAATTCGGCAACGATGCCTTCGGACGCGAGGTCCTCCAGGATCTCCCGCCCAATCCCGGGCAGGCCGTCGCGGTTCATCAGGGGAAAGACCGCGGCCTGGATGGGTGCGATCCGGGGCGGGAGGTGCAGGACGCGGCGTTCCTCGCCCTTGACGACCTCCTCGGCGTAACTGTGCTCGAGCACCGCGTAGATCATCCGGTCGATGCCGTAACTGGGCTCGATCACGTGTGGTGTCACGTCCTCGCCCGGCACCTCGACCACTTCTTCGCGGACCTCGTAGAACTCCGGCGGTACGAATACCTCTTCACCATCCACGGTGACCGTGATCCCGCCCTCTTTCG
>JAKPSJ010000010.1 GCA_029555345.1 Methanobacteriota archaeon
GTGACAAGTGTGGGCTGTTCGTTAGACCGGAGGGGGAAACCCCCTCCGGACCACCCCCCCTGTGAAGATGGGGAGTGGGTAGGGTTGATCGTGAAACCAGTTTGTTATGACCCGGATAGGAGCACGGGCCCTATCGCCACAATGGGGGTGCCACAGCGGCGAGGTGTCAACCCCGAGAGCGTCGGGAGTGGATGAGTGCGGTCCGTTTGGGAGACCAGAGGGGGAAACCCCATCTCCAAGTGGAAGGGGTGCTCCTCGTCATATCCTGGATGTGAGCACGAGCCCTATCGCCATAGTGGGGTGCCACAGCGGCGAGGCGTCAGACACCAGTGCGTCTGATATGATGAGTGCGGTCCGTTTCGCAAACCGGAGGAGAACCCCTACCTCGAACCAGGTGGGAGTGGGCGGGGTTGAACCGCGTCCTCCTTGTCAAGCCCACGATCGCGGATCGCCGGCCGGTGCCTGCCCCTCCCTACGAGATATCCAGTGCTGAAATGAACCTTCTCCATCAGGAAAAAGTGAACAGGCGGCAACCTTCCTGCATTGTTCGAAGAACTCCAATTCGGTCGTATAAACATTTCATATGAAAAGGCCGATAAACGGATCAAACGCGAGTGGTCACTATTTCTCCTTGGATGGACATGAGAGTAGTCAGGGGGTTGCAGCGGGGCCGCATTGTTTTGCTAGTGATAACAACGACCTTCGTACCTGCATCCTCTCGTCTCTGCCTGCCCATGGAAAAGGGAGCTGATTGAATGGATTTTTTCATTTTTTTAATAGTTCTCTGGACAATCGGCATTCTTTCATTTCCCCTGGCAACGATCTTCACCCGCGATCTCCGGGATGCAGGTCACTCGCTTGCCCGGCCGGTCGGGATCGTTTTTGTATCCCTCGTGGCGTGGATGCTTTCGTCCCTTCACCTGGTCCCGCTGCGTGCGGGTATCTACGTCGGGGTGCTCGCGCTCGGTATCACGGCGGTCTATGTCATCCGTAAGTATCCCCGCAACTGGAGGCCCACCCGTGACATGTTCTTCCAGGAGGCGGTATTCTTCTCGGCATTCGCCCTTGCGGCCTTCTTTCTCATGCACAAACCCGAGATCTATTTTGGATATTCTGAAGATTTCATGAATTCTGCGTTTCTCCAGTCGATCCTGCGAGCCGATTTCCTCCCCCTTTCCGATCCCTGGTACGCTGGTGCAAGTCTCCCCTACTATTATTTCGGGCACCTGGCCGCGGCCGTCCTCGTACTGCTGTCCGGGGTGAAGGCAGAGATCGGGTACAACCTTGCAGTTGCCGGGTTTTTTGCTGTCGGGGTGCAGACAGCGTTCGGCATCGGGGTCAACATGGCAGAAAAGCGGCTGTATGGCCTTCTTGCTGTCTTCTTCACCCTTGTTGCCGGTTTTCCGGCCGGGTTCCTCCAGATCCTGGGATCTCTTTGTGATGCATGCATCCAGGGGTCTGCAGCCGTCACGGGATCGATCGCGGCGGTGTTCGAATCGTTCGACTTCACTGCGGCGACATGGGTACTCCCCGACGCAAACACCTTCTATCCATTCTTCACCTTCCTCCAGGGTGACCTGCATGCCCATTTCCTTGCAATTCCATTCCTCCTGGCCCTCATCGGGTTGTGCATCGCGTTGTCGCGGAGATTTTCCCTGGCCACGTTGACTGCCGCACTTGCCGTTGCCGGGTTCCTAGTCGGCACGAATGCGTGGACTTTTCCTGCCGCCCTGCTCCTCATCGCTCTCACCGCGTACTATGCCACGAGGCAGGACCTGTTCCTCGGGGTGATTGTGCTTGCAGGCTGCGTCTTCCTCACCCTGGTGCTTTCCGGGATGGTCGGAATGGTCGGCCTTGGGCAGGGAACGTCTCTCCCGAATTTCCTCCTCCTATTTGGGTGTTTTGCCCTGGTATCGATCGCGTACCTCGTGGACAGCCACACCTTCTCGTCCCGGGACCTCTTCCTGGCAGTCCTCGTCATCGTCGTTCTCGCCATCTCCTATGCATTCCATTTCCCGGTGGCGGTCCTCGCCCTCCTTGCCCTTCCCTTCTTTCACCGTGCTTTCGCACGCGGGGAATACCCCGCCATGCTCGCCGGGATTGCCCTTCTCCTCATCCTTTTCTCCGAGGTCTTTTTCATCAACGATCCCCTCGGCCCACCTCTTGAACGGATGAACACGGTTATGAAACTCTACCTGCAGGCATGGGTCTTCTGGGGGGTTGCATCCGCGTATTTCGTATCCCGGATGAAAAACCGGGCCCTTGTAGCAGGTGCGGCAGTCCTGATCGCCGTCATGGCAGTCCACCCGGCATGCACGCTCCTGGTCATGCCTGGAGCGGAATTCATGGGAGGGACAGGGGAAATGACACTCGACGGATCGGCATGGCTGCGGGAGCAGAAACCGGATGAGTACAACGCGCTCTCCTGGCTGCGGGAAACAGCCGGGGACGGGGACGTCATCCTCGAAGCGCCGGGGGACGCGTACACGTATTCGTCGCGTGTCGGACCGTTCACCGGGCTTCCGACAATCATCGGGTGGCGCACCCACGAGATCATGTGGGGGAGGGATTGGAAGGATGTTGATTTGAGGTCCGCGGACGCAGACTGCATGTACCTCGGGGAAGATGATACCGATGCCCTTCTGGCAAAATACAATGTACGATACATTCTTTTAGGAGAGACAGAGTGGATGAAATACGGGTCGAAGCCAGGGAACCTGACGCGACGCGACAATATTACGCTGGTTTTCCGGTCGGGAACCACCGAGATATACAAGGTTGTTTCAATTGCGAACCAGGTGGTTCACTAATTCCAAGAAAATCGGAGGTTGTTGCACAGTTCACGAATATGCACTGGGTGAATTTGGAAAATAACAGGTATCGTGGACGGCCTGTTATCCCCGTACTGCCACGTGCGATTCACACCGCTATCCCAGGGAACACCAGCACAGTGGTTTCGTGATTGAAGTCATCGTGATAATGAAAAGCTTCCACTGGATTTATCTAAACGAAACACCAGGGAAGCGCGATCGAGTCGATATCCAGGTAATTCCCCCTGCCCTCGATACGCACCTATAAATACATTCCGCTCCCATTGTTTACCGCAGGACAAAAACTGCATAGGTAATGGAAATGGATGACAGAGGTTTTAGGGGAGGGTTCAACCGGCCCCGGACAATGACAAAGACCGTTTGTGCGGACTGTGGAAAG
>JAKPSJ010000092.1 GCA_029555345.1 Methanobacteriota archaeon
CAACGAAATCGACCGCAGGAGGGCAGGATGGACGTAACGGACCTCGCATCCCGCATCCTCTCCTACGGCGAGATCTGTGACAGCTGCCTGGGGAGGTTCTTTGGAAAGCTCTCGCACGGCCTCTCGAACCAGGAGAGGGGGCGTTCCCTCCGCGTCGCAGTCGCCCTGCAGGAGAACAGGCCTTATTCAGAGGCCCGGTCTTGCTGGGTGTGTGGCGGCCTCCTCTCCCGCGTCGCAGAGTGGGCGGGGCGGGTGAGTGCAGCCTTGTCCGGGCTGGAATACGAGAAGTTTGCGATTGGGACGCATGTCCCCCCCCTCGCCGCAGAGAGCGAGGAGATCGTCTGGAGCGACCTCCAGCTCGCCCATGCAGAACCACTGAAGTCCGAGATGAACAGGGAGGTCGGGAAGGCCGTCGCACGCCTGACCGGGAAGACTGCAGACCCGGCGCACCCGGATGTCATTGCGATCCTCGATATCGCGGGGGAGACAGTCGAAGTCCAGGTGAACCCTGTCTTCTTCTGCGGCCGTTACTGCAAGCTGGAGAGGGGGCTTCCCCAGACGCACTGGTACTGCCGGGCGTGCAGGGGGGCAGGGTGCGAGAAGTGCGGGTTTTCGGGCAGGCAGTACCCTGACTCGGTCGAGGAGATCATCGGCAGGCCGGTGATCCGCCTCTTCTCTGCTGAGAATGCCATCCTCCACGGATCCGGGCGGGAAGATATCGACGCCCTCATGATCGGCACTGGCCGGCCGTTCGTGATGGAGGTCGTGGCACCCCGGCACCGTTCCGTCGACCTCGAATATCTCGAGGGGGAGATCAACAGGGAAGCCGGCGGGAGGGTGACAGTCTCCCTCGAGCGCTGGGGAAACCGGAAAGATGTGGAAATCATTAAATCAGCCAAAGGGTATAAGAAATACAGGATCCTGGTCGAGATTGAAGGGCCCTACACACAGGATGAACTTCAATCTGCAATCAGAGCCCTAAAAGGGGCAAAAGTGAACCAGCGCACTCCGCTGCGGGTAGCACACCGGCGTGCAGATCGCGTGCGGGAGCGACGGGTCATCGACATCCATGCCCTGGGAGAGGATAACGGCAGGGTGGTCCTCGAGGTCACCGGCGAGGCGGGCCTTTACATCAAGGAACTCGTCTCGGGCGACCAGGGCCGCACCCAGCCGAGTCTCTCCGGCATCCTGGGGAGACCTGCCCGGGTATGCCAGCTGGACGTGGTGTACGTCCAGGGCAGCAACGGGGGAGAGTAAGACATGGCACATCACAACGGTCCACGCAAGAAGACACGGTACAAGTTCAAGAAAGAGATCCGCAGGCGGGGGATTGTCCCTGTCACGTCACTCATACAGAGGTTCGACATTGGCCAGAAGGTCCACGTGGTAGTCGAACCCAGCATCCAGAAGGGGATGCCCCACCGCCGGTTCCATGGCATGACCGGCACGATCGTCGGCCAGAGGGGCAGGGCCTGGCTCCTGTCCATTCGCGATGGCGGAAAGGAGAAGATCGTCATTGCAAGACCGCAACATCTAAAAGCCCAAAGGTGAACACTCCACACTAATACATTCCAGGGGAGGCGTGGCATGAAGGTGAAGGCAATTATCAGGGAGGAGAGGATCACCCTCCCCGAACTCCGCGAGGTGCTCCACAGGGTCGAAGCAGAGCGGATCGAAGCAGGCAGGGAGATGTCCTACGAACTGCGCAAGAGCATCGAGCACACTAATCTCCTTTCGAAGACTTCGGGCGAGAAGTCACGCCTCCTGGTCAACGAGCTGCTGAAGCTCGAGAAGATGAAACCGGACATCGCGTTCCGGATTGCAAACATCATGCCGAGGACCCGGGACGAACTGCGTGCAATATACGCAAAGGAGAAGTACACGCTCCAGCCCGAGGAACTTGATACCATCATCGAGTTGGTAAAAGCCCATTTCTGAAAGGTGGTATCATGAAGACGGAAAAGAAGGAGATCTACGCTATAGTCCTCGATGTCCTTTTGAAGGGGCATCCAGACGATCCCCGTCCAATCTTCAAGCGGGAACCCCTTGTCCAGGCAGTCGGTGTCTCGCAGTTCAAGCTGCTCGAACTCATCCCGAAGACAACGGACATCCAGCTTCACGAGAACGTGTACATCGGCGATGGCGAGCGCGAGAAGATAGAGCGCGTCAAGCGCCGGATCAGCTACGACGACCTCACCCAGACGGCGAAGCTCGAGCTCCCCTTCGCAGTGGAGAAGATCGTGAGAGAGAACGAGAGCGAGTTCGTCCAGTTCTTCAACAAGTCGATCTCCATAAGCCCGAAACTCCACATGCTCCACCTTCTGCCCGGGATAGGGAAGAAGCTCATGTGGGAGGTCCTGAGAGAGAGGGAGAAGAAACCCTTCGAGAGCTTTGCCGACATCAGCCAGCGCATCAAGTCCATCCCCCACCCTGACAAGATGGTTATCGCACGGGTGATGGAGGAACTGCAGGACCCGAACGTCAAGTACCACCTGTTCACGTCCCGATGAGCGCCCGATTCGACCAGCACTTCCTGGTGGACAGAAAGGCGATAGAGCGGATCGCAGAAACTATCGGGGTGGAGGGCAGGACTGTCCTCGAGATCGGGCCTGGCCAGGGAGCCCTCACGGCAGCCCTCCTCCACCGTGGGGCGAAGGTCGTGGGAGTCGAGCTTGATGCGGGTCTCCTGGAGGCACTCTCCGAACGTTTTTCCCGCGAGATAGGGGAGGGCAGGCTCGCCCTCGTCCATGGGGACGCGGTCTCCTGCCCCCTGCCGGAATTCGATGCCGTCGTATCCAACCTCCCTTACTCGGCCTCTTCGAAGATAACGTTCCGTCTCCTCGAGAACGGTTTCGAGGAGGCGGTCCTGATGTACCAGAGCGAGTTTGCCGATCGGATGCTCGCCCCGGCGGGGACACCCGCGTGCGGGAGGCTGTCAATCATGGTCCAGACGTACTGCGCCGTGAGAAAGGTGTTCGACCTCCCGCCCAGGGCCTTCTCGCCGCGGCCTAAGGTCCGGTCGACGGTCCTCCACATCGTCCCTCGCGAGCCGCTCTTCCCCATCGAGGACCGGGATCTCTATGCACGGGTGGTCAGGGCGCTCTTCGCACACCGCAGGAAGACCGTGCGGAACTGCCTGAAGAGTGCAGGGTCCCTGCTCGACAGGGAACTGGTGGAGCGCCTCCTCGAGGACCTTCCCGACGAGGTCCTTGCGGCGAGGCCGGAGGAACTGTACCTCGAGGACTTCGCGACCATCGCAAACAGGGGTGGGCGCGAATGAGAGACTGGAATGTCTACCCCCCGGAAGACGACACGTTCCTCCTCCTCGGTGCAGCCCTCGCCCTTATCAGCCCCCGGGAAAGGGTGCTCGAGGTCGGGTGCGGCAGCGGTTTCATCGCTGCAGGGCTGTCTCCCAGAGCGGACGTGGTGGGCACGGACATCAACCCATATGCACTCGTGCAGTCGAGGGAGGCGGGAGTCGAGGTCGTCTGCACCGACCTGCTCTGTGGGATCAGGGGGCCTTTCGACACCGTCATCTGCAACCCCCCGTACCTCCCCACGCGGCCAGACGAGAGGGTCGGCGACTGGCTCGAGTACGCCCTCGACGGGGGAGAGGACGGGACCGCGGTCATCAGGAGGTTCGCGGAACAGGTGGGGCGGGTCCTCGCACCCGGCGGGCGGGTCCTTCTCCTCGTCTCCTCGCTCACAAACCCTTCCCTGGTCCGCGATATCTTCCGGGAGCGGGGTTTCTCCGGATCTACTTTTTCAGAATACAGGATGGAAGGCGAGACGCTCTCCGTCCTGGTCTTTTCCATGCAGGAAGATCACCCTGAAGGTCCCGGAAGGTCCCGATAACCCCCTCTCCCTGTTTGACTGGGGAAGTATCCATGCAAGGGGCATGCCTCGGTTCCAAGTATCCTCTTCATCGTTTCAAGCGAGTAAATTGAATTCGAGCTGACAGTACCTGGTATAGAACATAGCGGGGAGATTATCGGTGTTTCGGTATCGTTTTGCAGTGCGTTTCAAGGCTCCTGGATGTTCAACGCCGGGCTGATTGAACCCCTGGGACCCATACAATTATCGTGACGTTCCCGGTTCCGCTGGTCGATGAACCGCCGCCGAGATGGCCCTCCGGGGGCGGCGGGGTCTCTCTTGTACGAAGGGTGGTGGCGGCAGCCCCCACTCGTATTCAATGACCCACTCAAAGGAGCGAAGAGTCTCTCCAGTCTGATCTCCGCTCCCCTCCCCCCGGGAGGAATGGCGGGTCCCTACTGCTTCGGGCGGAAAGTCCGGGAGGGGCACCGCTCCGCGTCCCTGTCCGGAGGTGCGGGCCCGTTGATGCGACACTCCCCTTCCTTTCCCCCCTTACCCAGGATGTAGAGGATGCAGTCGCTGCATGTCGGCATGAGAGAGTGATGGCATGGAGGCAGAAAAAAAGTTGCGAAAGGGCCGCACCCCGAGGAAGAAGGTCGCCAGGTCTCATGGTGTGCTGAAACCAGGGCTGTTTCCCTCTTCTATGAGGAATGGCGTACCTATCCGGCTATGAATTGGATCGTTGGCGCAGGAACCCATCCCCCGGCGAGGTAGACTGGTCCCTCACCGCGCCTTTGCCTGGACCCTCGGCTCGATGATGGTCCATATCCAGTCGGCGAGCTCCCCGATGTTCTTGGTCTGGATGTAGACCTCGCCAGGCCCATGGATTTCCGTGACGAGGCCTTCCCCGCCGAGGAGCGTCTCTTTCAGGCCCCCGAACTTCCTGACCCGGTAGGTGCAGGTATCATTGAATGCGACGAGGTGGAAGTTGTCGACGACGAGGCTTTCGCCCTCCCTGAGGGCGTGCCTGTCGATGGCACCGAACGCGTTGATGAAGACGGTCCCCTCCCCTGTCGCCCGGATCATGAAGAGACCCTGGCCGAACAGGCCCTTCGTGAAGCCCTCCCACTTCACGTCGAGGTCGACGGTCCCCTGCGAAGCGATGTAGGCTGACTTCTGGATGACGAAGCCCTTCCCGGGGCCGACATCGAGGGTCTCGATGTCCCCGAGCGGTGCCGCGGAGAAACCAGCCTCTCCAGCTTCCGTCGTTGCAAAAAACTCGTTGACAAAGAAGCTCTGCCCCCCGATCACGGCAAGGCCGAGGGAACCGAGCAGGCTCTTCTCCCGCTTCTGCGTCCTGACACCGAGTGTGGGCTGCATGTAGGTCATCGACCCTGACTCGGCAGCGATGCTCTCGCCTGGGGAGAGCGTGACTGCCAGGAGCGCGTAGGCGGGCCTGTACCGGATCTCGTACTTCATGCGAACCCGTTTGGAGCCTGCGGAAAAAGAGCCTTCGGTCTATGGACCGACCGGGAGATCGTAACTCTTCGGCCTGATTTAGACCATGGCAATGGAATTATCGGTATTCCTGTTTTTTTCTCGCAGTACTCATAAAGACTTCTGGATATTCATTAACTGACTAAATATTTGATTTTGGACCTTGAATCCATACGATTATTGTGATGCCATGGGTTTTGCAAGCTATTGAACCGCCGCCGGGGCGCCCTTCTGGGGCGGCGGGGTGCATCGCACGGGGGGGCGTGGGGGTGGTAGCCCCCACGTGCACTCACTTACTTACCCACTCAAATTAGCGAAGAGCCACTTTATCACCCGATGACCTGCAGCACCGCTGCCGCGATGTAGGCTGCAAGGGCAACTCCCAGCACCCCGGCGAATGCCCTGTCCACGGTGTTAAACTTCTCCTCCCGGAAAGGCGTCCTTTTGCGCGTGCGGTACCCCCGCATGTCAATCGTGATCCCGAGGACATTCGCCCGGGAAAGGGCGTTCGAAACGAGCGGGACCATTACGGGGGCCACGCTCTTGATCCTCCCGACGAACCCGTTACCGGTGGAATAACCCCTGGCAAGCTGTGCCTCGTGGATCTTTTTTGCCTCGACCTGGAGGGTCGGGATGAAGCGGAGAGCGATCAGGAACATCAGGTTGTAGTCGATGGGGACACCCATCTTCTCCAGGGTGTTGACGAGGTCCCGCGGTTGGGTCGAGATCACGAAGATCTGGAAAGCCATGATGAGGATGGCGAATCGGAGCGTGAGGGTTATCCCCGCATTCAGGGCCCCGGTCGTCACGGGGAGGAACCCGCCCGGCAGGAGGGAGAAGAGGACTTCTCCTCCCGGCATGGTGACGAGCGTGATGAGGATGAAGACGACGCTCATGACGAGGATCAGCTTCATCTGGTCCAGCACCTCGCGGAGGATGTTCCCCGCGAGTGCCAGGAGAAGGACCGCCCCGAGGAGTGCGCAGAGGAATGGGATATCGAGGGAGAGGATCGTCATGATCCCGATGACGAGGATGAAAAACAGCTTCGTCCCGGGGTGCATGCGGTGGAAAAGCCCGTCCTTGTGGACATACTGGAGGATCTCGGCCATGGCTCTTCACGCAACTGTGCGGGTGTCCGAGACGACCCGGCCCGCCTTCATCGTCACGATGCGGTCGGCGCATTCCGCGGCCATCTGGTGGTTGTGGGTAACCATCACGACGGCCCGCCCCTCCCCCTGGAGGTGCTTGAGTATCTCCATGACCTCGCGGGACTCCCTCCCGTCGAGCCCGGTTGTCGGTTCATCGAGGACGATGACCTTCGGCTGCATCGCCAGGACGCAGGCTATCGCGAGGCGCTGGCGTTCCCCGCGGGAGAGCCAGCGGGGATAGAGGTCCCGTGCACCCGAGAGCCTGCACCGCGAGAGGGCCTTCTCGAGGACCTCCTCCGGGTGAGGTATGCCAAGGTTCGTGATCCCGAACATCACCTCCTCGGCCACGGTGTCGGCGAAGAACATGTGGTCGGGGTTCTGGAAGACTAGCCCGACGGAGTGCGCCAGTTCTGACACGGGGGTTGCTTTTGCGTCCTTTCCATCCACAGTGACGCTGCCCCGAGCGGCGTGCAGGAGCCCGATGAAGTGCTTGATCAGGGTGGTTTTCCCCGAACCGTTCTCCCCGACGATGGCGACGAACTCGCCGGGGCAGATATCGAGCGAGACTCCTGCCAGGGCAGGGACGTCCCCGTAGAGGTAATCCAGGTCCCTCACGGAGATGACCGGGTCACCTGCGTTCGCGGACTGGGCGGGAAACATCCTGCGTATCCCAGAAAAATCCGGCACAAGTATCTCCGCGACGGACCTGTCATCGACGAGGGATGACGGTGGCCCGATCGCCCGGAACCTCCCCCCTTCCATCACGACGAGGCGGTCCACAAGGTCCCTGAAATGGGAGTACTTGTGCTCAGTGAGGAGGATCGTCTTCCCGTGGGCCTTCAGGTCAAGGAGGACCGAAACGATGCCCGCAGTCCCCTCCTCGTCGAGCTCCGCGGTCGGCTCGTCGAGGATGACGATATCCGTCCCGAGTGCGAGAGCTGCGGCGAGAGCCACCCTCTGCTTCTGCCCGCCGGAGAGTGCGTACGGCGGGCGGTCCTTCAGGGTCCCGAGCCTGGTAATCTCGAGGATGGACGAGAGCCTCTCCTCGATCTCGGCCGGCGAAAGCCCCCTGCGTTCGAGTGCGGAGAGGATCTCCTCCTCGACGGTAGTGAAGATCAGCTGCGCCTCCGGGTCGTCAAAGACGAGGCTGACGTGCGCCGCTATCTCGGGCAGGCCGGGGTAGTCCTTTGCGTCCCTTCCGTTGATGGTGACGCGCCCACTCTTCTCCCCCTCGAATTCGTGCTCGAGAATGCCCGAAGCCGCCATGCACAGGGTCGTCTTTCCGGCCCCAGACGGCCCCGTGACCATGATGCACTCGCCGGGCGCAACGGCGAGGGAAACGTCGGACACTGCGTCCCTCTCTCCCCGCTGGTACCTGTAGCTGACATTCTCGAGCGTGATCATCGCCTAACCCCTGGTGACGACCCTGTTCGTGGGATAGTAGAGTACCTGGACGATGATCGCGTTGAAAACCGCAGTGATCACCACGATCGGGACGAAGACGATGACGAACCCGAGGACGGTCGAATACTGGTTTAGGATCTTCGGGGCGACGGCAAGCAGGGCGATCGCCGCAAACGAGAACCCGCTCGCCAGGGTCGTGACGAACGTTGAAAATGCCGGTGCGCCGGCCCTGCCCTTCAGGACGGCGTACAGTCCGAAGCAGACCAGTGCACCGATGGGCTCGCTGACCAGGTTCGCGGGCGGGAATATCGAGCTCGATATGAACATGGAGAGTATTCCTGCCACGATCCCTATCCCCAGTGCTTCGGGCAGTTTCGGCTTGACCAGTATGATTGCCAGGCAGTAAAAGGCAATGATCATATTCGGGGTGAGTGGTGTGTGCAGCATGGCCAGGAAATAGCGCAGTATTGCGCCGATGGCCAGCAATATACCGACGATTGCAACGTCTCTTGATTTCATTCTTATCACTTCTCCTTGTCAGGAATTTTTTCGATAGTCTGTACAGCTCTGGGGATGGGACCCGTCCGCAGTAATTGCCGGTTGGGCAGACTGGGTCACCACCGGGCCCTTACCGGAAAAACGATCCGAAAACTGCATTTTTCTGTGGAGGCCCCATGGCAGGGAAACAGAGTGTTCATGTCATATCCTCATATTCATCCAATAATGTATATAATTATACATCTTTGTATAAAAAATTACTGAAAGTACCGGCGAACGATGCCATAGACGCCGTGGGGCGATCCTGGATCACATGATAGGAGATCGAGAGGGGCCGGTGCATAGAAAGACGGCCCATCCTTCTGCAATGCGACTGCACGGCCTGGCCATGGCTTCATTATCGAGAGGCCGGGTATCGCATTCCCCGCGGTATCAGGCGAGACGACAAAGTCGATTGCAGGTCTTTCTATCACGTCTCCCTTACAGGGGGTACCCCGGATCTGGAGACCAGCCTTGCTTGCTGGCTGGGTATGCCAATGGATTTCACAGTGAGAAACGGGGAAGGGCGATCCATGGATAGCGGCGGTGGAAAAAACACTTCGTTGTCCTGATCTTCCTGTCTCCATATCGCAGTTTTCCGCACGGCGTGGTCGAATTGTGTAAACGGAAACCCTACATCTACCCCTTTTTGGGAGGAGAAAAGCCCACGTTTTTTCCATTCCAGGTAGCCTGCCAGGAGAAAACAGGAATATCCATCGCTCCTCGGAAAAAATGGCGGGGCCCAGGGATGACGCGAAGGAAATTATTCTCTCCCCAGGTGAGTACATCTGCATGTACAGTTCTCCGTCGCCAGCCGGACGGTCCTATACCCTCCTCATCTTCTCCATATCGCTTGCAATCTTCATGTCATCGCTGGACGGGACGATTGTCAACATCGCCCTCCCCACGATCTCTGAGGCATTCGGCATATCGTAGAGCACCGTCAGCTGGGTCGCCACAGCCTACATGCTCGTCATGGCAGGGTGTATCCTGGTCTTTGGTAAGGTCTCCGACGTGATCGGGTTCCGATCAGTCTTCCTTTCAGGCTTTGCGGTCTTTACAGCAGGATCGTTTTTCTGCTGCTTACTGCCTGACCTCTCTCACTCGTTTCCCCTGCTCGTCGGGTCCCGGGTGTTCCAGGCCATAGGAGGGGCCATGATCACGGCGATTGCGCCTGCAATGGTCGCAGTCTTCATCCCTGACGAAAGGAAAGCTGGTGCAATGGGGACGGTCATGACACTTGCCGCCCTCGGGACGGCGCTGGGTCCATCTGTGGGCGGTGTGCTGACCGAGTACCTGTCATGGAACTGGATATTCTTCATAAACGTCCCCGTGGGTATTTTAGCTGTCCTCCTCGGGGCACGGGTGATTCCCGCGTCCGCCACGCAGGCCGGAATGCCGCAGTTCGACGGGAAGGGGGCGGCCCTCGTTTTCTGCGGCCTTGCAGCCCTTATTTTTTCGTCACCGAAGGTCCGGCACTGGGATTGGACGTCTCCCGTGATCATGGCATCCGCCGTACTCTTCGGGGCCGCACTCCTCCTCTTCGTCAGGACAGAGCTGTCGGCAGGCGACCCCATCCTCGAGTTGCGGCTCTTCTCGAACCGCAACTTCTTCATGAGCAACCTTGTCCTGGTCCTGGTCTTTCTCAGTTTTGCCGGGATCAGCTATCTCCTCCCGTTCTTCCTCGAGTACGTCCGGGGGTTCTCGCCATCGGTGGCAGGGGCCATCCTGACCGCTTTTTCAGCGGGAATGATGGTTGGGGGCATCGTTTCGGGGTCCCTCTACAACCGCACCGGCCCGCGCCCCCTCACCATCTGTGCGGTATTCATCCTGCTTGCAGGGTATTTTATGATGTGGCACTTAAAAGTCGTCACGACAACCGGGTTCATCGTGACATGCCTGCTTGCAATAGGGTTTGGTATGGGTCTCCTGATCACACCCCTCGTGAACATGATCATGAATTCGGTTTCCCGGACCTTCCAGGGCATGGTCTCGAGCCTCACCAGCCTCGAGCGTTTTGCACCCATTACGCTGGGCATAGCCATCTTCAACCTCATCTTTGTCCAGGGAGTCATCTCCATTGCAAAGCACCGGGGAGTCACCGAGTCCGCACCGGCAACACTCACCCTCCCTGTACTTGCAGCCGGGTTCGACGTTGCGTTCTTCGGGTCTTTCCTGCTCGGGCTGGTCATCGTTGTCCTGACCCTCCTTATCCGGGAGGATATACACCCTGACCACCGCGGGAAAGGTAGGAAAAATCCTGGAAACGAAGAAGAGAACGGCGTGTTGCAGGGGTTATGAAGATGGCCTGGATCAGCTCCCTGAAAAATAGAACGAGTTTCCCTTCAAAAGAGCCGTCGCCGCGGCCCCGTCCGCCTTGCCCGCAACGGCATTCACTGTGGGGACCACCGTCCTGTACGACGCGGGGGCTCGAAGGGTGCTGTCTGTGCCTGCATACAGTGCAGAAAAAGTTGGGAGGACCCTGCCTGTACCTGCAACATTCCCGTTGTTCATCCCCGGTACGCCTTGTGAAACACCAGGAATAACACGGGAAACGCTGCTGCCTGGCATGTATCCAGGCACGAGCCTGCTCGCATTCCATACCATGGGGTTACTTATGCCACCCGGATAGGAGCCGGGCGTGTAGCCAGGCATGTTACCCGTCCTGTTCCCTATCATGGGGTTACCCATGCCACCAGGGAGAGAACCTGACATGTATCCAGGCACGAGCCTGCTCGTATTCCATGCCATGGGGTTACTTATGCCACCCGGATAGGAGCCGGGCGTGTAGCCAGGCATGTTCCCCGTCCTTTTCCCTGTCATGGGGTTACCCATGGCACCCGGGAGGGAGCCTGGCATGTTCCCCGTCCTGTTCCCCTGCATATCGTGGGGTTTCATGCCGGGCACCTGGTTGGCTGCAGAACCGACCGTCGTGACGATATCGGCCAGTGAAAATTCCGCGATCTTCGTTCCTGGATTGTAGCTTCCGGCGGTGTACACGCCGTCCGATTCGGTTCCGGATGCACTTCCTCCGGCGTAGACAACATAGTCCGTTCCCTGGACAAGGAGGGGCGAACTGAATACGAGGGACTGGTACGTCTTCGACGGCCGGAACGTCAGGACATCGTCACCACCCACGGTTTCGATATGCACGAGCGTCCCTGCAGGCTGCGCTGACGCGAGGAGGATCATGACGGAAGGCTGGCTCGACGATGCACTGGGCGCCATCGCCATACCCGAGCTGCCTGCCGCGAGGAATGTCCCGCCCGTGATCGTGAAGCTCCCCGTGTAGTCGACGGCACCGTTGCCGTTGTCCGTCGGACCGTTGACGATGACGGTCCCCCCTGTCATGGTGATCGGCCCGTTGATATCGAGGCCGTCGCCGCCCGCGTCGACGAAGAGGTACCCGCCGTTTATGGAGAGAGTGTTTGTCCCCTGGCCCATTGCCATGTCCCGGCCGGGCCGCTGCATCTCGCCGGAAACTGCGCCCTTTGTCACGGCATTGACGCCGTCATCGCTGGCAACGACGTGGACATCCCCGCCGTTGATGGTGATTGCCGCACTATCGAGCCCCTCGTAGCATCTCGCGATGGCGATCTCCCCGCCGCCGATCTCCAGTGAAGAATCCGCGTGGACTGCATCGTCGCCCGAAGAGAGGGCCAGTGCGCCTCCCTGGATGGAGATGCTGCCATCCGAATGGACTGCATCGTCGGTGGAGTCGATGGAGAGTGTCCCACCGGTGACCGTGACAGAGACCCCCGCCTTCAGGCCCTTCCCGCTGTCGGCTGCACTGTCCCTGCCCGACGCAATCGTGATATCGCCGCCAGTGACAGAGAGACTCCGCTCCGCCTGGATACCGTCGGCCCCCGCAGATACCCGGACGGATCCACCCTCGATGGCGATGTATCCCTTCCCGGTGTCTTCGTCATTGTTTGACTGTATCCCGTCTCCACCCGCAGTCACCGAGACCTCGCCGCCCCCGATGGTGACAGAGTCCCTTCCCCTGATGCCGTCATTGACCGCCTTCACCGCGATGCTGCCGCCGTTGATCTTCAGGTCGTCCTTGCACGTGATGCCATCGTTGTAGGTGCCGGTGACCGCGAGGGAACCTTCCCCGTTTATGGTCAGGTCGTCCTTGCTGAACAGCGCGGCATCGGGCTCGCCGGAGTCGGCGCCAGCGGAGGTATAGGACGGGCCGTCTGTCACGGTGTTCGCAGTCCCAGAGGCAAGAGTGATGATGGTCTTGTCGGCACTGGCAATATAGATCGGTGCACCCGTTGAACAGGATATGTCCACCCCGGAGAGGACGAGCCTGACCATGTCCGCGTCTCCCGCGTTGACCTTCACCTGGCCGTCGTCGAGCGTCCCGGAAAGGCTGTACGTCCCGGCTGACGTGATGGTGACCGTGCTTTTGTCGACTGCCGCACCGCTCCCGTCAACGGTGATCGAATCGCCGTTGAAGGATATGGTGGTCGTTCCAGAACTGCCTGCCGATGGATCGCCAACCACGCAGGCGACCAGCGCCAGGGCGAGGGTGACTGCCATGAGCAACGCATGTAGTCTCTTCATCTCTCTCATTCTCACCTTTGTTCTCTCATTCTCTTCAGGCCCCGCTTCCCCTGCGAGTCCAGGGGACCGGGCACCGGGCCTCTCCCGGCAGCCCGGTGCGGTACCCTGGAGGACGCTCCGGGTGGCAGCCGAACCCTGCATGATGTAAAATTGTTTCAACAATATGTAAATAGTTTTTGCTATCAGGGTGGTAAGCCACCGTCTCCCTCAGGGAGCCGCAAAAGGTAGGTGAAAGCCCGTCCCGGCGCTGGCCGGAATACCATCTGGATGGCCGCCGAACGAGAAAATCGACTCGCAATTCGGATCTTTTGCTCTCACTTGAACACACCGGATGCACTTTCACACCGCGTGCTCTCCACACTTATGGAAGGGTGAGTGCCAGTAGAAATGGCATGGAGTTCGTGCTCTGCCCATCGGTGACACTGCAAAGCGGGACGTTCTCGGCCGTAATCGCGCCCGAAGACGTGGTCCTCGCGGGCCTCAACGACAACCCCGTCCTCTCACGCTTCCTCTTCCTCTTCGTGAGCGGGAACTATTCCCGGCTCCTTTCGGGGATCAACCGGAGGTCGGTCAGCATCGAGGTGAGGCGGGCATTCACCGCATTCCAGCTCCTGCAGATCCTGCGGGAGTCGTACCACACGATCGTCTTCGTGGAGCACGACCCCACGCTGTACGAGGGGGCCGAAGGTATGGCGCACCAGGTGGGCGAAGACCTCCGGCAGCTCGGGCAGGGCGCCCTCGTCGTCCTGTACACCGCATCTCCCGACCCTGCCTTCGAGGCCATGGCAGGGCTCGCAGACCGCGTATTCTGCATTGCGAGCCCCGTGGCAGGGCCGCCGGCACCGCGGGCGCGGGGGCGCGGGAAGGTCCGGTTCCCGGGCAGGCTCCCGCGGGGGCAGCAGACACTCGAGGGCGTGTGAGATGGGGAGGAGCTTTACGAGCGTCCGGCTGGAGGTCCGTGCCCTCACGGAGCGGTGGGAGAGGGCTGCACGCACCCTCGCGGGCCGCGACCGGGAGTGCGCCCTGCGCGTGGCGAAGATGGCCAGGGTGCATGCGAGCGAATGTTTCTATGCGTTCGATGACCCCCTGGAGGCCGCGTTCTTCTCGGTCATCCTGGAACTCGCGAGCGGTCGAGGGGAGGGGCAGGGCCGTGTGGATCCTTGACTCGTGCGCCCGCGGCGGGCAGGCGGAGTTCTGGGAGAGGGGGCGGGGCGGGCGCCACGTCACACTGCCCGCACTCTCCTCGTTCCTCCTCCACCTCCCGGACCCGCACTCTTTCCGTGACATGCTGGAGGGCCTGGAGAGCCGCTACTGGGTGGAGGAGAGTACCATCCGCACGATATACGGTCCCCTCGACGGTTACCGCGTCTGGGCAGGGAAAGACGTCGCGGCACGCATCGAGGAGCAGACCCGGTATGCAGCGCAGGTCTACGACGCCGATGTCCGCCCCGATTTGCGTCTCCTGGCAGAGAAAGGTCGCTTTCCCTGCAGCGGAGACGATGAGCCGCGCTTCTCGGTCGGCGTCTCCCATGACCTTTCGGTCGTGGAGGTCTCGGCCGGGAAGAACCCCTTTCTCCGCGGCCCACTCCCCGCCCTCGAGGTGGAGGCCGACGGGAGGAGGGTGAAGTTGGACGGCGGCGAGAGGGTGGTCCTCTCCGACCTGTCGGAACTGCTCTCCTCCTGCGACCCGGACGTCATCCTCTTTCCCCATGCCGATCTCTGGGTGCCCCGGATGGCTGCACGGGCGCGAGAGCTCGGCATCGAGACGGGGCTCTCCCGGTCGGGGAGGTTCCGCCGTCTCTCCCGGAAGTCGTACTGGAGCTACGGGAGGACGGAGTTCCGTGCAGGCGCCCTGATCCCCGACGGGCGGCTGCTGATCGACACCTGCGGGAGCTTCCACTACAGGGAGAGCGGTCTTTCCGGCATCCTCCTCGGGGCGCGGCTCTCCTGCCTTCCCCCGAACCTCGTGTCGCGTTTCTCTTCGGGATCGCTCATCTCCTCGTACGAGGTGTACGAGGCGAAACGGAGGGGCATCGCAGTTCCCTGGCGGAAGGCCGACGCCGAGGGCGTGCGCTGCCTCCCCGCCCTCCGCTCCGTGGACCGGGGAGGGATGATCTTCCAGCCCGCTCCGGGCATCCACGCCTCCGTCCACGAGATCGACTTCACATCGCTGTATCCCTCCCTCATCGTCCGGGACAACCTCTCTCCCGAGACGCTCGTCCACCCCGAGAAGAGGGGCTTCCTCCCGGAGGTCCTGGAGCCCCTCCTCGCGATGCGCCGTAGGACGAAGGAGATGAAGGCATCGGACCCCCGGTACGCAGGCCTCGACGCCCTGCTCAAGTGGATGCTCGTCACCTGCTTCGGGTACACCGGTTACCGGAACGCCAAGTTCGGGAGGATAGAGGTGCACGAGGCGATCACCGGCAGTGCCCGGGAGGTCCTGATCCGGACTCGGGACATCGCGGAGGAGATGGGTTTTGGGGTCCTGCACGGGATAGTGGACTGCCTGTGGGTGGAGGGAGGGGATATCCGTGCGCTCCGGGAGCGCGTCGAGCGCGAGACCGGTCTCCATGCCGTCACAGACACCTACGACTGGATCGTCTTCCTGCCCATGGCGGACAGCTCGGGTGCATACAACCGGTACTACGGCAGGCTGCAGGACGGCAGCATGAAGTCCAGGGGGGTCGCGGCCCGAAAGGGCGATACGCCTGCGTACATCAGGGACGTGCAGCAGCGGATGCTGCAGGTCCTTGTGCAGGCGGAAACGCTTTCCGAGGTCGCAGGCCTGCGGGACCAGCTTCAGGCTCTCCACCGAGACGCCCGGGACGCCCTCCCCTCTGCGGACCCCTCTAGCATGGCCGTCAGCCGGAGGATCGGCACCCTGGACTACCGCCGCGCCTGTGCCGAGGCATCGGCCGTCGAGGCCTGCAGGGCAGAGGGAGTCGATCTCTCTCCCGGGATGGAGGTCCGGTTCGTGGTCACCGATGCCCGCACGTGGACGGTGGAGCTCGACTGGAAGGCCGCCCGCTTCGACGCGGGCTACTACCGGGGTCTCCTCGAAAAGGCATGGGAAGAGGTCGTCTTTGCAGTGGAGCAGGCCGAGCGGCAGGTGCGCGGAACGGCGCGGCCCCCGGAAGTGCGGGGCGGCAGCGGTGCCGCGAAGGCTATCTCCGGGGACGAGCAGGAAACTCCCCTACCCCCAGCTCCATGACGAGACCGTCTTCCCGTCCGGGTCTTTCAGCACGACCGAATCTGCGCTGTTGCCAAGGACGGGAGATGCCTGGTTCCAGTAGAGGTCGTCTCCTCCCGGTATCCCGACTCCCGCGTGGATGGTGAGCGTCTCCCCGGCCCCGAGCGCGAGGGGAGGGAAGTGGAACCTGGCCCCGTCCCCCTCTTCGAGGGTCCAGCCAGCGAGATCGGTCCTTTCCACCGCTTTGATCACGACGTATTCGCCGTTCAGATCCTCCCTGTCGTCACCGGGCGCGTCGTACTGCACGGACACGATGCGCACCGGGCCGTCCCCGCTCCCTCCCGGCACCCGTGCCGCGTTCCAGAGACCCGCTCCGCTCCCCTGCGCCTCCATCTGGAGTGCCAGGTACTCTTGCTTCCGGGAGAAGTCTTCACCAGTGTAGACCCTGGCATACCCCTCCCTGACGAGCAGGGAGCCGATATCGGTGCTGCCGGATGTGACGTAGGCAAGGAGCCTCCCGTACCGGTCACGGCTGCCGGCCCGGCAATCGCCGGAGAGGGTCACGTTCTTCCCGAGCAGGAGATCGCGGGTGAACGAAGACGCCCTCTCCCCCCACGCGGTGAGGTAGGAGGGGTCGGGTACCCCGGCAAAATTTTTCTCGCTGTTGCCCCTGTCGTTCGTCTCCGGTGTGTCGATCCCCAGGATGCGGACGGTGTCCCCGCTCCCGTCTCTGTAGGTGACGCAGAACGTATCCCCGTCTATGACCCGCGCCACGAGGGCGGGGGTGGAGAAAGAACACCCCCCTCCGGGGGTGTCCCCGCCCGGGTGCAGGTCGCCGACTGTTGCTGTGCACCCAGCACATGCGGCCAGGACTACGGCGAGAAGAAAGAGGCAGTAAACCGACCGGTCCTGCATACCGATCCCGGTTGTTATCCGCAGGATATGAGGGTTGTGCAGCACCTGCCGGGAGACCGGGAGGGCAGGAGAAGAGAAGGGCGGTTTTATGAGGGCGTGCATCCAGGAGGAATCATGGAGCCGGACCACGAAGATATATACAGGGAGGCCCTTGCACTCCACGCCGAGCACAGGGGCAAGCTCGAGATACGGTCCAAGGTGCCGCTGGAGACCCACCGGGATCTCTCCCGTGCCTATACCCCTGGAGTCGCGGAAGTCTGCAGGGCGATCCAGAAGAACAGGGACCTTGCCTACAAGTACACGCTCAAGGGTAACTCCGTCGCCATCGTGACCGATGGCTCCGCGGTCCTGGGCCTCGGGAACATCGGCGGTTACGCTGCGATCCCGGTGATGGAGGGAAAGGCGATCCTCTTCAAGAAGTTCGCGGGGATCGATGCTTTCCCCATCTGCTTCGAGAGCTGGCAGACCGACTTCGTCGACCAGGTGAAGAACATCGCGCCTGTCTTCGGGGGGATAAACCTCGAGGATATCGCAGCTCCCCGGTGTTTTGAGGTCGAGGACGCGCTCCAGGACATCGGCATCCCGGTGATGCACGACGACCAGCACGGGACAGCGATCGTCGTCCTCGCGGCCCTCCTGAATGCCTGCAGGGCGACCGGCAGGCATTTCGAGGATCTCCGCATCGTTATCTGCGGTGCAGGGGCTGCTGGGTACGCGATAACCCGGCTCCTCCGGTGCATCGGGTACAACCCGGACGTCTGCCAGTCCGTCAAGGAGATCATCGTCTGTGACCGGCAGGGGATCATCCACCGGGCCAGGGAAGGGCTCTACAGGAACAAGAACAAGTTCATCATCGCGGACGAGACCAACAGGTCCGGCAGGACCGGGACGCTCGCGGATGCGATGGAGGGGGCGGACGTCTTCATCGGGGTATCTGCCCCCGGTATCGTGACCGAAGAGATGATCTGGAGGATGAACGACGACCCGATCGTCTTTGCGCTCGCGAACCCCGTGCCGGAGATCATGCCGGACAGGGCAAAGAGCGCGGGGGCGGCAGTCGTGGGCACGGGCAGGAGCGACTACCCCAACCAGATAAACAATGCGCTCGCGTTCCCGGGTGTCTTCCGCGGCGCTCTCGACGCATACGCAACGAGGATATCCGACGAGATGAAACTTGCAGCGGCCCACGCGATCGCGGACCACGTGGAAAACCCCCACAGGGACCATATCCTCCCGACGATACTCGACAGGGACGTGACACGCGCAATCGCAAGGGCCGTCCGGCAGGCCGCAGTCGATTCGGGGTGCGCCCGCGACCTCTGACCAGGAGGTGCCGCGAGCCGGAGCAGGAGGGTGTTGCAATTGCATGTTGCGCCCTGCATCCGGGCATCCCTGACCCTGCATGGCCGGAGTGGGAAGAGATTGCAATTCGCCGGCGCCCTGCCCTTCGTGGGGCAGGGATGGACTGTGACCTCTCCGATCTCTGCCACCCACGCCGCGCGTGCACCGGGTGAGGCTGCCCCTTCAGCCAGGAGGTGAGATTTCATGCTCGACGCGGTCAGGAGGGTTGTCTCCTCGTTTTTTGCAGGCTTGTTCCGCCGCAGGAAAGGGACGGGAAGGATATTCCTCGTCTCCGACCTCCACT
>JAKPSJ010000113.1 GCA_029555345.1 Methanobacteriota archaeon
GAGAAGTTCCCGTTCCTGAAGAACGTGATCTTCATGGGCGAGGAGGCCCCGGCCGGGATGTTCTCGTGGGACGAGGTCAACCACAGGGGGCGCGAAGTGACAGTAGACGAGCTCGCCGCCCGGGAGGAGTCCCTCTCGTTCGACGACGCGATAAACATCCAGTACACGAGCGGCACGACGGGGTTCCCGAAGGGCGTTGTCCTCTCCCACCACAGCATCCTCAACAACGGAAACATCATCGGAGACGGAATGAATTTCTCCGAGCTGGACAGGCTCTGCATCCCGGTCCCTTTTTACCACTGTTTTGGGATGGTGCTCTCCAACATGGCTTGCATGACGCACGGCTCGACCATGGTCCTTCCCGGCCCGGCGTTCAACGCGGGGGAAGTCCTCCAGTGCGTCGAGAAGGAAGAGTGCACCGCCCTGAACGGTGTCCCGACGATGTTCATCGCAGAGCTCGCCCACCCCGATTTTTCCAGGTACTCGATGGAGACCCTCCGCACCGGGATCATGGCAGGGTCTCCCTGCCCCATAGAGGTGATGAAGGAGGTGAACAGGAAGATGCACATGTCCGGGATCGTCATCGTATACGGGCAGACGGAGACTTCCCCCGGGATCACTATGACCACCACGCGGGACCCGGTCGAGCGACGGGTCTCGACCGTGGGACGCGCCTTCCCCCACACCGAGATCAAGATCATCGATCCGAAGACCGGGAGGATTGTCCCGCGTGGCAGGGTCGGCGAGATCTGTGCCCGCGGCTACTGCGTCATGAAGGGCTACTACAACAACCCGAGTGCCACCCACGCGACCCTCGATGACGACCGGTGGAACCATACAGGGGACCTCGGGACGATCGACGCGGAGGGGTATGTCAGGATCGTCGGGCGTTTGAAGGACATGGTCATCCGGGGCGGCGAGAACATCTATCCCCGCGAGATCGAGGAGTTCCTCCACCACCACCCGAAGATCGCAGACGTGTACGTGATCGGCGTCCCCGACGAGAAGTACGGCGAGGAGCTGATGGCCTGGGTCATGGTCGATGAGGGGGCGTCGATGACCGAGGAAGAGGTCAAGGAGTTCTGCAGGGGGAAGATCGCCCACTACAAGATTCCCCGGTATGTCAGGTTCGTGACCGAGTTCCCGATGAGCGTGACGGGCAAGATCCAGAAGTACAGGATGAGGGAGATCTCCATTAAGGAACTCGGTCTCGAGAAGGTGTCCGGTATCGAGACCGCGTAAGTTCTCGCGTCAATTTTTCCGCTCTTTCGTTTCCCATCGGAAGAGCTATCGGCGGTGTTCCATCTCCACCATGGAGCAGCTCACGGGACTCCCGCCGGGCCCGGTCTTCATGGGGGGATATCGCATCGCCATGGGAATGCCGGGAAAAAAAAGGTTCTTCCAGTTCTTTTTGTGTAGGGAGGGGATTTCTCCCGCTACTTGTCCTCCCGCGCCCTCTCCGCCAGCGTTTCTGCGGCCCTTGCGGCCTCGCGGAGGATCTCCTCCTCGCCCGGGACGACCCGGTTGTGCATGAGGACGCTCCCATGGCAGATCGTCGTCTGGACGACGCTCCCGGTGCAGGAGTAGACGATGTTCGACGTGGTGTTGTGCGCCGGCGTGTTGCAGACGGCATGGGGATCGACCAGGACGATGTCTGCAGGTTCGCCTGGGGCGATCCTGCTGTTCCCGAAGCCCAGCGCCCTCGACCCTGCGGAAGTCGCCATCGCGAGGGCCTCCTCTGCGGGGAGCAGGGTCGGCGAGTTCCATGCGAACTTCTGGAGCAGTGCGGCGAACTTCATCTCGGTGAAAAGGTCGAGGCTGTTGTTCGAGGCGCAGCCGTCTGTCCCGAGGGAGACAAGCGCGCCGGCTTCCTTCAGCCAGTGGTAGGGCATCGCACGACCCGTTGCAAGCTTCATGTTGCTCACGGGGTTGTGCGCAACGGTGACGCCCCGGTGGGCGAGGAGCGTGCACTCGTCGCGGTCCAGCCAGCAGCCGTGGGCTGCGACAGTCCGTGGCGTGAGGATCCCGCACTCGTCGAGGATCGTGACAGGCCGCCTGCCCCACTGCGCTACCGCGTCCTTCACCTCCTTCTCGGTCTCGCTCACGTGGATATGGATCCCGATCCCGTGGCTTTCGGCGTATTCTGCACACCAGCGGAGGCCCTCCTGCGAGACCGTGTAGATCGCGTGAGGTCCCACGGCAGGCTTTATCCGCGGATTGTGCAGCTCCAGGATGGACCTGACGAAAGTCTCGGTATTCCTGCACTCCGCCTCCCTCTTCTCCTCGGAGCAGAGGTCGATGAACCCGTAGGAGAGGAGGGCGCAGAGACCCATCTCGGCCACCGCCCTCGCAGCGTCCTGCATGAAGAAGTACATGTCCGAGAACGCGACCGTCCCGGAGCGGATCATCTCCAGGCACGCGAGCTTCGTCCCCCAGTAGACGTCCTCCCCTGTCAGGTGCGCCTCGATCGGCCAGACCTTTTCCGACAGCCATTCCTGGAGCGGCATGTCCTCGGCGTATCCCCGGAGGAGCGTCATGGCCGCGTGGGTATGGGTGTTGACGAGGCCCGGCAGGGCCACAGCCCCGCCCCCTTCGATCACGCGGTCGGCCTCGCCCCGAGCCGTGCGGCCGACGTCGCGCCCCACTGCCGCTATCATGCCGCGATCGTCGACGAGGATATCGACCCTCTCTCCACCGAGCCTCACGTCCCTGACGAGGAGGGCCCCTTTCCCCGGTAACTCGTGTTCCATTTTATGATCCTCTCCTACGACAGCCCCTGTACGATCCGCGAGAGGATCTCCTCGTTCCTCCTGGCGAGCGATGCCGAGGATTCGAGGAGGCTCTCGTACGTGAACGCCTGGCCAGACAGGCCGTTTGCATAGTTGTCCACCGTGCATAGGGCGGCGACCTCGATACCCAGTTCTTCGGCGAGCGTCGCTTCGGAAGCGACCGTCATCCCGACGACGTCTCCCACCAACGAGAGAGCACGGACCTCTGCCATGGTCTCTATCCGCGGGCCGGGGGTCTGGACGTACGTCCCCCCGAACCGCGCTTCGGGCACGATGGAGCGCAGGCGCCCGAGAAGCCGCGGTGAAAAGCTCGGGGTGACGTGGCATATGGCATGGTCGTGGATGGACGGCACCGGTGCAAAGGAGAAGAAGTCGGTCGGGATCAGGAGTGTCCCAGGCATGATCTCCTCCTTGAGAGAGCCCGACGATCCGATCAGCACGAGGCGGTCCACGCCCAGCAGGGCGAGAGCCGCAAGGTGGGAACGGTAGTCTATCCTGTGGGGGGGAACTGACCTCTGGTGCCTCAGCAGGATGGCGATGTCACCCGTCTTCACCTCGCAGTTCCCGAACGGCGTGTGCACGACTCTCTCCTCGAGCGGGGGGAGCCGTGCATAGAGGAGGCTCGTCCCCCCGAGGATTCCCAGCATCAGGGGCCCTCCCGGTTCACAGGGGCTGTCATGTGTGGCAGAGTAGTTTTCGGGGGAGACCATGTTCTCGTTTTCGGTGGGAGGGGGAACAATCTTTTTTTAGGCAGTACAGCATACGATGTAAGGAACGGGCCGATAGATCAGAGGTAGATCGCTTCCTTGGCATGGAAGAGGCCGCGGGTTCAATTCCCGCTCGGTCCATTCACCCCCGGTGTTCAAACCGGAGTGTTTTTTTCCTTCCTGGAAGATTCCCTTGTGATAAACCTTGGGAATAAAAGAATGGATAATACCCCAGGACGAGGTCTTCTTAACGCTCTTCGAGAGGCTTGCCGCCATCGTCGTGCTCGCCTCCTACCGCATCGTCGACCTCGTCGATGACTATTCCAACGTCAGGGAGAAGGTGAACCAGATCGAGCAGCTGGAGCACGAGGGCGACAGGATCACCCACGAGATCTACGAGCAGCTCAACCAGACGTTCATCACCCCTCTCGAGCCTGAAGAGATCTCGCGGCTGGCGGCGGCCCTGGACGACATCCTCGACTACATCAAGAGCACTGCGACGAGGATGTACTATTACCGCATCCAGGAGACCGACACGCACATGGTCGAGCTCGCGAGGCTCATCCAGCTCTCTGTCGTCGAGCTCGAGGAGGCAGTCAAGGGGATACGATCCATGAAGAACCCGCGCCAGGTCGAGCAGCGGTGCATCGAGGTCAACCGCCTGGAGAACCTGGCGGATGACGCCCTCAATACTGCATACGCCGACCTTTTCCAAACCGACGACGCCATCGCCATCATCAAGCGCAAGGACATCTACGAGCACCTCGAGATCGCGACCGACAAGTGCGAGGATGCGGCGAACGTCCTCTCGGATATCGCCATCCGCCATGCCTGACGGGTCACCATGGAGACGGTCATTCTCATCGGTATAATCCTTGCATTACTCTTCAATTTCGTGAATGGCCTGAACGATTCGGCGAACTCCATTGCAACCGTTGTGTCGACGCGTGTCCTCTCCCCAGTCAAGGCCGTGGCAATGGCTGCATTCTTCAACATGGTCGGCCCGTTCCTCTTCACGACAGTGGTCGCCATGACGATAGGGAAAGGCATCGTCGACCCGGGCGCTCTCATTCCGGAGGTGATCGTCATTGGGCTGGGTTCGGCTGTCCTCTGGGTGTTCCTCTCCAGCTACGCAGGGATACCCATCTCCGCGAGCCAAGCGCTCGTCGGGGGGCTCATCGGTTCGGCAATAGCGTGGGGCGGAACCGGCTCGGTCATCTGGCCATCCGTGGATCTCTTCCTGATGACCATTGCCGTTTTCATTGCCGGCGGCGTTGCAGGGGCCGTCCTCCTTTCATATATCGCGTGGAGGAAGGATGAAGAGAAATGGGCCGAGTACATCGGCCTCGGGTTCCTCTGCGGGGCGTCCCTCGTGCTGCCCCCTGCGATCGTTTCCGGGGTGCTCCCCCTGCAGGGTATCCTCGCAATCGTCATCTTCATCGTCGTCTCGCCTGTGCTCGGTTTCGTAGCAGCATACCTCCTCGGGTTGGTTCTCCTCCGCACCTTCCGCAACTCTCCGGCGAGGACGATGAACGCGATATTCTCGAAACTGCAGGTTTTTTCGGCGGCGTTCTACAGCCTCGGCCACGGGTCCAACGACGCCCAGAACGCGATGGGTGTCATCACGGCCCTCCTCCTCACGGCAGGGGTCCTGAGCGAGTTCGTGGTCCCTGCCTGGGTCATCGTCGTCTCGGGTCTTGCGATCGCTCTCGGGACGTTCCTCGGCGGGTGGAGGGTGGTCGAGACCATGGGGAGGAAGATCACGAAGCTCCGGCCTTACCAGGGCTTCTGTGCGGAGACGGGGGGAGGGATCGTGCTCGCATTCGTGACCGCTTTCGGCATCCCGGTCTCGACGACGCATGCTATCAGCGGCTCCATCATGGGTGTCGGGGCGACGAGGGGGTACTCGGCGGTCCAGTGGGGCGTCGTGAGGAAGATAGTGACCGCCTGGATACTGACGATTCCGCTCACGGCCACGTGCGGGTACATCGGCTTCACGGCCCTCCGGTTGATCTTCCCCTTCTGACCGGTTTTTTCGTCATGCATCCATTCCCGGAAGGGCACAGGTCCCCGAGGGGGCAGGTGGTGCAGGACGGTTTCCTCGCCGTGCAGACGGCCCGCCCGTGCCTGATGAGGAGGTAGTTCAGGTTGCCCCACGCGTCCTTCGGGAAAAGGGCCATGAGGTCCCGCTCGATCCCTGCAGGGTCTTTCCGCGAGGAGAACCCGAGGCGGCGTGAGAGGCGTGCCACGTGGGTGTCGACGGCGACGCCCTCCTGCACTCCGAAGGCATGGTCGAGCACGATGTTCGCTGTCTTCCTGCCCACGCCTGGGAGCGTGAGGAGGTCTTCCATCATGCCCGGGACGCACCCGGAGAACCTATCGACGATCTCCCTGGACGCCCCGATGACTCGCCGGGCTTTTTCGCGGTAAAAACCGAGCGGCCGGATGATCTCCTCCACGTCCTGCGGGTCTGCAGCCGCGAGGTCCCCGGGCCCGGGGTACCGCGAAAAGAGCGTGTCGCGGATGGCATTGACACTCCTGTCGGTTGTCCTCGCAGAGAGGATGGTCAGGACAAGGATCTGGAAGGGGTTTTCGAAGACGAGAAACGTTCGCGGCGAGTCCGGGCCCCCGTAGAGACTCTCGAGGATGGAATATACCTGGCAGGCACGGTCCCTGTCCATGAGAATGGGGTAGGGCAGATTCGAACTGCCGTCAAAGCGTCCCAAACGCTCTAGGATGGACCAGGCTACCCTACTACCCCGGGAGATCAGAATTCTGTTGCGTTCCGGCAAATAGGTTATGGTGGGGCAGCCCGGAGGAGGGGCAGCGGGTCCTTTCCGGGAGCACTCACGAGCGTCCCTGCCCTCTTTTTCCCGGCGAGGACGTCCTCGATGAGCCTGGGCTCCCTCCCGTCGAGAACGAGCAGCGGGATCCTGCTCCGGCTGATGACCTTTGCAGCGACGATATCGAGCACGGTGTTCGACCCTGCCTCGAGCCCGCCGCTCCCGGCGACCCCGAGCAGCTCGTCGAAACTCATCCTGTCGAAGCGCCGTGCAGAGGGGTCTGTCTTCGGGTCCCGGGAGTAGATGCCGTCCACGGACGTCAGGTTGACGAGGATGTCGGCCCTGGAGAGTTCCGCGAGGACTGCAGCGACCGCGTCGGTCGTCTGCGCAGGAGTCACCCCGCCCATGAGAACGACCTTCTGCCTCCCCATGTATGCGACAGCCTCCCCCGGGTCCCGGGCGACCTTTGGGTATGCCGAGTCTCCCAGCGCCGCGAGCAGGAGGGCTGCGTTCAGCCGGGTGACGAGGATCCCGATCTCGTCGCAGGACGCCTCGTCAGCGCCGCACTCGCGGGCCGCGTGGATGTACCTGCGGGCCTCGCCGCCTCCCCCGACGACAACGGCCAGGTCAGCCTGCCCGGAGAGCCGTTTCAGGACGGGTGCATAGGAAAGGAGAGTGTGCGTTTCGAGCGAGGGGAAGAGGACGGAACCACCGAGTGAGATGACGACTCGAGCCATGCCATTCATTCATTTCTTCATGTTTCACATATACCTGTTGCAGGACATGGTGCAATGTCCTGCCTGCGGGAGCAGGGATATCTATCCCCTCGTCGGGGGCTGCATCGGTCAGGTCTACCTGTGCAAGGCATGCGGGTACCGCGGGTCGCTCGTCGTAGAGTGCGACAGGGACATCGGGCCGGAGGGAGATGGCAGCACCGGGTGAGAGGCAATTACATTTATTGTCATGCACTGGTGAATGAGAGACTACCATGAGGCAGATGCACAGGGCGCTCCGGTGGTCACCTGAAGGGCAGGAGGGGGCTGCCAGGTGTTCGCTGTGTTCCCACAGGTGCCTCGTCAGGCCGGGAAAGGAGGGCATATGCAGGGTGAGGCAGAACCGCGGCGGGGAGCTCTATGCCCTCTCCTACGGGAGGGTGAGTGCAGAGGCGGTGGACCCGATCGAGAAGAAACCGCTGTTCCATTTCCTGCCGGGAACGCTTTCCTATTCCCTGGGCGGCGTCGGTTGCAACTTCCACTGTGCGCACTGCCAGAACTGGCACATCTCCATGGCGGACACGGATATGCCCGGGCTCCACGATCTTTCACCCGAAGAGGGGGTGAGGCGGGCGCAGCAGGCAGGGTGCGCCAGCATATCGTGGACTTACAACGAGCCAACCATCTGGCACGAGTACACCCTAGACATGGGGAACATGGCCCGGAAGGTGGGGCTCTCGACGGTCTACGTGACGAACGGGTACATCACGGAAGAGGCGCTCCGTGAACTCTCCCCCATGCTCCAGGCGTTTCGCGTGGACATCAAGGCATTCTCCGAGGAGTTCTACAGGAAAGTCTGCGGGGCGCACCTCCAGCCGGTCCTCGACTCCGCAACCCTCGCCCGGGAACTCGGGATGCACGTCGAGGTCGTGACACTCGTGATCCCGGGGCAGAACGACAGCCCGGAAGAGATGGGGGCGCTCATCCGCTGGATCCGTGACAACCTCGGGGAGGATACGCCCGTCCACTTCACGCGGTTCCATCCCGATTACCGGATGCGTGACCTGGGTGCGACGCCTGTCGCCGTCCTCGAGCGTATCTACAGGCAGGCACGGGACGAGGGGCTCAAGTTCCCGTACCTCGGCAACGTCTCGCCACACCCCTGGGAGAGCACGTACTGCCCGTCGTGCGGGGCGCTCTGCATCGAGAGGCATGGGTATTCCGTTTCGTTCCGTGAACTCTCGGAGGGATCGTGCACGCGGTGCGGGGAGCGTCTACCCTATGTCCAGGCCAGTGGGTGAACAGCCCGGGCAGGCCCGGTTCCTTGCGGACCGGATGCTCGGCACCCTCTGCCGGTACCTGCGGTTCATGGGCTACGATACGGTGAGCGCAACCGGGATGGCGGAGGGCAACACGCGCGAGGACACGGTCCTCCTCGCCCGTGCCCGTGCCGAGGGAAGGATCCTCCTCACCAGGGACCGGGAACTCGCCCGGCGGGGGGGACACGATGCGCTCCTAGTCGAAGAGAGGGGCGTCATGGACCAGCTGCAGGCCCTCGCCCGGGCCGGGCTTATCGTCCCGGAGGTCAGGTTGACACGCTGTTCCCTCTGCAATACGCCTCTCCGGCCGGCACGCCCCGTAGAGGTCAAGCAGGCGAAGTATGCACCGGGGAGGGGCCAGGCCAGGACGTACTACTGGTGCGTGCGGTGCCGCAAGCTCTACTGGCAGGGCTCGCACGGGAAGAATCTCGAAAAAAGGATACAGGAGTTTTTCCTGCAGGACTAGGCGGCCTTGAGCGCGGACTTCTCCTTCACCTGGGCGCGGCGCTTGAGCCAGACGAGCTCCTTTCCTTCGTAACCGAAACTCGTCATGGGGAGCACCTCGATGCCCGGGGGGACGTTTCCAGTCTGTGCCCCTTGCGGGGTCATGATGATGAGCCTGGGTTTCCTGGCGCCGGGAACCGGTGACTGGGCTGCGAGGTCCTGGAGGGCTTTTACCGTCTCCCCTGTCACCTTCCGATCGAAGCTGACCAGGACATGGGCGCCCTCGAACCGGCCCTGCGCTCTGCGGGATATAACGAAACCTTCACCTGAACCTGTCTTCTGTGCGGTACTGATCTGCCAGCCGTCAACGCCTGGAAAAAGCCGCTTGAGCTCTTTCATCACGAAATCGTGCATGATATCTTCGTTCGATCCCATGGCGAATATCACCCGATGATAGGTAGATGCTGGGATGGTAAAACTGTTTTGCCACGCCCCTCCTCACCCGGGAAAGGCATGGATCGCGGCTTTCCTTCTTTCACGCCGCGATAGAAAGGTATTTGTGGGCAATTAGCCGATAAATTGAATTAAAAACCATGAGAACGGTTCTTTTCACACGTGCATGATCGTGATTGGCATCGACCCCGGACTGGCTACCGTTGGATATGGAGTCCTCTCTTCCAGCGAGAGGAACGTCTCTCCCCTGGCATATTCGTGCATCCGGACAGCCCCCTGCCCGGGAGGGACACCCGAGAGGCTCGAACGCATCTTCGACGAGGTGTACCGCCTCATCGGGGAGTTCTCCCCGGGCTGCATGGCGATGGAGACCCTGTTCTTCTCCCGCAACGTCACGTCGGCGCTCGGGGTCGCGGAGGTGAGGGGGGTCGTCATGCTGGCTGCGAGGAAACACGGTGTTCCCGTCGCCGAGTATACCCCGAACCAGGTCAAGCAGGCGGTGACGGGTTCGGCCAGGGCTGACAAGAGGCAGGTGCAGGAGATGATCACGCGGCTGCTCGCGCTCCCGGAGATCCCCCGCCCTGACGATGTCGCGGACGGGCTCTCCGTCGCCCTCTGCCACATCCACACCGCGAGGGACCGCTGACATGATCGCGAGGCTCCGGGGCAGGGTCGTGGGACGGGGAGACGGGTATGCCATCCTCGAGGCAGGTGGTGTCGGGTACCAGGTCTTCATGCCGCGACCGCTTCTCGAACAGGTCGCAAGAGAGTCGGGGGAAGTCGTCCTGCACACACACCTCGTTGCCAGGGATGACGGGCTTGCCCTGTACGGGTTCCTCGCGCCTGCGGAGCTCGAGATGTTCCGCATGCTGATCACCGTCACCCGCGTCGGGCCTGCGCTCGCGTGTTCCATCCTCTCGCAGATGACCGTCGCAGAACTCGCGGCTGCCGTCATCGGCGGCGACGAAAAGGCACTCACGCGCCTTGCAGGGGTGGGAAAGAAGAACGCAGGGAGGCTCATCCTCGAGCTCCGCGACACCATGAAGAAGAGGGCGGACCTGCTCGCAGAGGGCGGGCAGGCTGTGCCAGGAGACCCGGTCCGGAGAGACGCGGAGAGTGCGCTCCTCGCGCTCGGTTTCTCGTCCCGGGAGTCGAGGGACGCGGTGGGCCGTGCCGCTTCGGGCATGGCGGACCCGGCGGTGCAGGACGTCGTGCGGGCAGCGCTCCGGATCCTCCGGGAGCGGTGAGGCAATGGCCAGGGACCAGGCCGGAACTCCTCCCAGGGAGGGGGAGGAGGACCTCGACGAGTCCGTCATTCGGCCCGAACGGTTCTCAGAGTTCGTGGGCCAGGACCTCCTCAAGGAGACCCTCAGGATAGCAATCGATGCGGCCAGGGCCCGGGGGGAGCCCCTCGACCACACGCTCTTTTCCGGCCCGCCGGGACTGGGCAAGACGACGCTCGCCCACATCATCGCACGGGAGATGGGGTCGGACCTCCACTGCACGAGCGGCCCCGTCCTCGAGAAGCCCGGCGACCTTGCAGCCATCCTCACGCTCCTGAAAAGAGGGGACGTGCTCTTCATCGACGAGATACACCGGCTCCATACAGTCATCGAGGAGATCCTCTACCCAGCGATGGAGGACTTCTGCATTGACGTGATGATCGGGGAGGGGCCGAGCGCCCGCTCCATCAAGATCACCCTCGAGCCCTTCACCCTCGTCGGGGCGACGACGAGGGTCGGCCTCCTCGGCTCACCTTTCCGTGACAGGTTCGGACTCGTTGTCCGGTTGAACCTCTACAGTACCGGGGAACTGGCGGAGATCGTCACGAGGAGCGCGGGGATCATGAAGGTCCCCATCGTTCCAGAGGGGGCTCTCGAGATCGCGAAGAGGAGCAGGGGTACGCCCCGGATTGCAAACAGGCTCCTCCGGAGGGTCGGGGACTATGCACTCGTGCGGGGTGACGGCGTGGTCTCCCGCGAGGTCGCGGACCAGGCCCTCACGATGCTCGGTGTCGACGACCTCGGCCTCGACGAGGTGGACAGGCGGATCCTGCACACGATCGTCCACCAGTTCGGGGGCGGGCCGGTGGGCCTGAAGACCATTGCCATCGCCGTCGGCGAGGACAGCCGCACGATCGAGGACGTCCATGAGCCTTATCTCATCCAGTCCGGGCTCATCAAGCGAACCCCGCAGGGGAGGGAGGCCACGCCAGCGGCAAGGGGCCACATCTCCCGCCAGTGGTGGTAATCCGGCCAAAAATTTGTTCTTTTGAGGGGACATTATAAATACCTGTAGAGATTATCGGGAAATATACCAGGATCCTGCCGATCCGGAGGGGAGTCTACCCGTTCCAGGGGGAGCCGGTCGGGCAGGGTGGGTGGGGGAATGGCAATGCACGTGGCATGGAGGGGAGAGCATACTGTGCGACGATACGGTATCCTGTTTGCCGTTCTGCTGGTCCTTTGTGTACCGGCTGCGGCAGCGACGGTTTCTGCAAGGGACTGCACGATCCCTGCACCCGGCGAGTCGGGCGAGTGCGTCCTCGTTCTGGACGAGGCCACCGCAGGGCTCTCCGAGTTCGAGGTCATGGTCAGGGTCGAAGACCCGGGCACCGGGACCATCACGTCGGTCCAGTTTCCTGCGTTTGCCCGGCTCAACAGCCAGAACAGGATGCCCGGCGGGGCATTGACCCTCAAGGGCGCAGACACGAACAACAAGGTCCGGGCCGGGGACAGAAACGTTGTCCTCGCAACCTTAAGGGTCCGGGGGGAAGCAGCCGGGACAACACCGATACAGGTGACGGTGCTCGGGATGAAGGACGATAACGGAGTGACCTGCACAGTACCCGGAACGAACGGGAGACTTGTTGTCCTTTCTCCACCTGCGGTCCCCGGGAACCAGGTGATGACGGATGTCACCGGTGACGTCATCGTTCCTGACAGGCCCGGGCCGCCCGAAGAGGGTGGAACAACCCCCATAGCCACACCGACCCTGACACCGACGGCCACGCCTACCCCGACACCGACGGCCACGCCTACCCCGACACCGACGGCCACGCCTACCCTGACACCGACGGCCACGCCTACCCCGGCACCGACGGCCACGCCTACCGCGGCACCGACAGCCACGCCTACCCTGACACCGACAGCCACGCCTACCGCGGCACCGACAGCCACGCCTACCCCGGCACCGACAGCCACGCCTACCCCGGCACCGACAGCCACTTCGGATGTAGGGTCCGGAGGGTCGCAGGGTGCAGGCCTCTGTAACCTCTGCCTCGAGTCGGACCCGCCATCCGCCCTCGTAACCATCGACGGGAGTGAGAGGGGGACAACACCGGTCTGCGTGCCCCTCGCGCCCGGCACCCACCGGATCCTCATCTCCTGCGAGGGCCGGGTCCCCTGGGCGGGAGAGGTCACGACCGGCGGGCCGCAGACACTGTACCTGCCGGTCTTTTCGCTCAGGCCTGCCATCCCCCCTGTTGCAGCGATCGCTGCCAACATGACAGAGGGGGAGGCGCCGCTTTCCGTGCAGTTCCGCGACATCTCTTCCGGCGACATCGAAAGCAGGCTCTGGGACTTCGGTGACGGAGCGTGTTCGAATCATTCCGCCCCGGTCCATGTCTACAACATGCCTGGGAACTACACAGCCACGCTCGAAGTGTGCGGCCCGGGCGGGTGCAACGTGTCAGCCCAGCCGTGCAAGGTCATCGTGCACGGGAGCAGCGGGACAGGCAATGAGACAGCGGGTGGAGGTGGCGGGGGCACGCTGACTCCCGGCACCGATGGGGACAGCCCGCCTTCCATCGGCGGGAGCACTGGTTTCCTGGAGATCAGGTGCCCTGTCGAAGGGGCGTCTGTCTTCATCGACGGAACGTACCAGGGAGAGATCAGGAATGGGACACTGGAAGTCCTCGTTTACCTGACAGGGACTCCCTGCCGCGCGGTGACCGTGAGGGCAGCGGGGTACCTCCCCGCGACTGTCCCGATCAGGAGGTATCCTGCCGAGGGGGAGACAGTGGCGATCGAGGTCGCCCCGATCCGGATCACGGGAGGTCCAGCAGTGACTATCCGGCCCATCCCGCTCCCGGCGCTCCCGGGGAATGTCACGCCATCCATCCCATCGTTCTCCTCGTAGGGGACCTTCGAATTTTGGTACATACTCAAATTTTTTCTCCTCCGGGATCGAACAGGTACCAGATGGAATCGTTTCCTGGCGACGATCTCTCGCCGCGGAAGGTGTCCTACCTCAAGTTCCTCCGCGAGAGGGGTGATGGGGCAAGGACAGGGGAGATCGCGGAGCGGTTCTCGGTCGATCCGTCCACGGTGACGAGGACGGTCCGGGAACTCGCAGCAAGCGGTTATGTCTTCCACCAGCCCTATGGCGGCGTCACCCTGACGGAGAAGGGCATCGCCCATGCCGACTTCCTCATCTGGAGGCACAGGGTCCTCGGGCTGGTCCTCTCCCACTACGGCCTTGCAGGGGAGGAGGCATGCCGGGAGGCGGAGCGGTTCGAGGCCTACGTCTCGGCCGGCGCGGTCCGCAAGATCTGCGCATCGCTCGGGCACCCCACAAAGGGGATCTGTGGCGCCATCTGCCACGATGCGCTCTGCGGGGCAGACCAGGGGCAGATAAGTTTTGATGGAGTACCAAAATGACCCTGCCCGCACCACCACGCCCCAGTACCGCTGGGTACTTGGCCGTGCTTGCCACTCTCCTCGTCCTCGCTGCAGCAGCAGGCTCTGCCGGCTGCCTGTCGGGCGGGACTGAAGACCGGGCGCCGCCGCACGAAAGGACTGCTGTGGTCACGGTCCTGCCCCAGGCAGAGGTCGTCAGGGAGATCGCGGGCGGGGAATGGACTGTTCTGACCGTCGTCCCCCCGGGCGTCGAGCCCCATACGTACGAGCCCACGGCATCGCAGGTCTCCGCGGTGAGCCGGGCGGACGCGTACTTCAGGCTCGGCCCCGGTCTCATGCCCTTCGAGGACGCGCTCCTGGAACGTGTCACTGCCCAGGCTCCCGGCATCGTGGTCATCGACATGTCCGGGGGCGTCTCCCTCCTGCACGGCGACAGCGGTGGGGATGGAGGGGGTGACCGGGAGGGCGTCGGTGTCGACCCCCATATCTGGCTCTCGCCCGAAAACCTCCGCACCATGGCCGAGAACGTCGCACGGGGTCTGTCGGAGATCGACCCTGCCAATGCAGGCGCGTACTCTGCAAGGAAAAATGCGTACATCGCGAAGATCGATGCGTGCACCGATGCCATCCGGAACAATCTCACAGGGCTGGAAGGCCGGGCATTCCTCGTCTTCCACCCGGCTCTCGGGTACTTCGCCCGCGACTTCGGGCTCGTCCAGGTGGCAGTCGAGGAAGAGGGCCGCGAGCCGGGTCCTGCAGGGCTCTCCCGCCTGGTCACCTATGCACGGGACCACGGGATTTCCGTGATATTCGTCGAGCCCCAGTTCAGCACGAGGGAGAGCGAGGTCATCGCACGCGAGATCAATGGGACCGTCGCCACGATCGACCCACTGGCACCCGATGTCCTGGAGAACCTGGTCCGGATATCGGGTGCCATTGCGGGGAGTTACCGTGCGGAATAACGAAGGGGGTGATGGTGGAACGAGGCCTGTCATCGAGGTGAGAGACGTCTCCTTCCGGCTCAACGGCGTCCAGGTCCTCGACCGCGTCTCCTTCACGGTGAAGAGGGGGGATTTCTATGCCCTGATCGGCCCGAACGGCGGGGGAAAGACGACGCTCCTCAAGATCATCCTCGGTCTCCTCGTCCCGGAGGAAGGGACCGTTGCGGTGCTCGGCCAGCCCCCTGAGAGGGCGAGGTCCCGGATTGGATACGTCCCCCAGTTCAGGACGTTCGACTTCTCCTACCCGATCACCGCCAGGGAGATGGTCCTCCTCGGGAGGCTCTCCCGTGCCCGGCAGATATGGGCGAGGTACACCCCAGCCGATAGGGAGGCTGCGGATCGGGTGCTCGGGCGGCTTGAGATGGCAGACCTTGCAGACCGCCCCCTCTCCCGCCTCTCGGGAGGGGAGCAGCAGCGGGCGATCCTCGCCCGGGCGCTGGTCGGGGACCCAGAGATCCTCGTCCTCGACGAACCCACTGTGTATATCGATGCACCGACAGAAGTCCAGTTCTACGACCTCCTCGAGGATCTCAAGAAGGACCTCACCATCCTCCTCGTCAGCCACGACATCGGTGTCATCTCCCGCCATGTCACGCGGGTCGCGTGCCTGAACCGCACGCTGTACACGCACGACTCTCCCGAGATAACAGAGGACATGGTCGAGGCTGCCTACCACTGCCCGGTCGACCTGATAGCCCACGGAATACCCCACCGGGTGCTTCGGGATCACCCCGGGAAGGGTGGTGCATGATGCTCGATCTCGGCATCCTTTCGTTCGGCTTCTTCCAGAACGCCATTCTCGCGGCAGTCCTCGCGAGCATCGCGTGCGGTATCATCGGCAGCCTGGTCGTCGTCAAGAGGATGGTCACCGTCAGCGGCGGCATCTCGCACGCAGCATTCGGGGGGGTGGGGCTCGGATACCTCTTCTCGATCGACCCGATCGTGGGTGCCTTCCTCTTCACCGTCGGCGTGGCCCTTGGAATCGGCATTCTGAAGGAGAGGGCGGGGCAGGAGATCGATACCCTCATCGGGGCAGTCTGGGCCGCGGGGATGGCGGTCGGAGTCATCTCCGTCAGCCTGGCCCCAGGCTACGCCCCTGACCTTTTCAGCTACCTGTTCGGGAACATCCTGCTCGTCCCCCCGGGCGACATCCAGCTCATGGCAGTCTTCTGTGCCGTCATCGTTGCCATCGTCGCCACATTCTATCTCCCCCTCCAGGCAGTCACCTTCGACGAGGAATACGCCCGTGTCATGAACATCCCCGTGACAGCCATCTCCCTCCTCCTCCTCCTTCTCACGGCGGTCTGCGTCGTCATCCTGATCCGGCTCGTCGGGATCATCCTCGTCATCGCGCTCCTCGTCCTCCCAGCGGCAAGCGTGCGGGGCTTCGTAACCCGCCTCCCCGCGATGATGGCGTCGTCCATCGTCCTTTCGCTCGTGATCTCCCTGTCGGGGCTGGTCCTCTCGTACCTCTGGGACCTCCCGTCAGGGGCGACGATCATCCTCCTCGGGGCGGCCGTTTACGCCGCCTCGCTCCCCCTATCCCGGATCAGAACTGCGCGGCAGGGCTCCGGCACCCGCAGCGGCCGACCGTTGCCGCAACAAGGAGAGCGAGGGCGGCAGTGAGGGCATACGCGGCAGGGAACCCCCCAGTCTCCGCAACGAAACCCGCGATAAAGGGGACTATGGTCATCCCCCCGTAGCTTGCCGTGTTGAAGAGGCCCATGAAGACACCCTGCCGGGCACCCGCGGTGGCGAGGAAGGAGAGCTGGGCTATCATCACCATCCCGGACAGCCAGCCGATAACGAGGAACCCCCACATCGAGTAGAACGTGAGGGCGACTCCCCCTGCCATGGCCACGGCTGCGACCTGTATCGTCCTGACGGGAGGCAGGCTGACACGCGATGTGACCATGACAGACGCGATCGTCGCGACGTTCATGAGCGCGATCTGCTCCGATACGGAACCGGGAGGGAGATCCGTGAACTCGGGGTGGAGCGCGGTAACGGCACCCGTGATGCCGACGAGGACCACGGCCGAGATCCAGAGCCAGAAGTACGCCTGCAGTGCCCGGATCAGTCTCCTCCTCGTCTCGTGCGCGGGTTCTGCCCCTGCCGCGGGAGACGGTCTCTCCTGCGGCCGGACGACGAGGGAGAGGGCGAGGGGTATGACCGAGATCCATGTGAAAAAGGTGATCCCATCGCGGGGGCTGCCCCCGAAGGTCACGAGCCACCCGGTCACGAGGAGGCCAAGAAGCAGGCCGAGGTTCAGGGAGCCCATGAAGTAGCCGCTCATCCGGTCGTGGTCAGGCCGTGCGTTGAGGAACGCAAGGGCCGCGGGGACGAAGAGCCCCCCCGCGATCCCCTCGACGAGCCGGGCCAGGAAGATGACCAGGGGCGATCCCGCGAGGGCGAGGAGGACGCCTGACAGGACGGTGAGGGCAAGGCCGGCGCGGATGAGCGGGACTTCGCCCACCCTGTCAGCGATGTAGCCTGCAGGAAGGACGAGGAGGAATGCACCGAGGAAGTAGGCAGAATAGACAGCACCCTGGGATGCCGTCCCGGCCGCGAACGAGGGAAGGACCGGGACTATGGCATTTGAGAGCGCCATGACCGAAAAGACCCCTGCGAGGAGGGGCAGCCTCTCCTTCATACCATCCGGTACGTTTCCAGGTTCATCGGGGAATGGGTCTCGATATGGTATCGCTTGTAGATGGAACTCGCGAGGTCGATGGTATTGTTCTCGTCGCCGTGGACCGTGAAGATCTTCTCGGGGCGGGGCTGGAGGTGGGCGATGTAGCTCATCAGCTGCTTCCGGTCAGAGTGCCCGGAGAAACCGTCGATCGTGACGATCTCGAGGTTGATCACGATCGTCCCCTTCCTGCCGATGGGGATCTCGCGCCACCCCTTCT
>JAKPSJ010000115.1 GCA_029555345.1 Methanobacteriota archaeon
TGTACCCCGGCGCCCAGTTTTTATACCTCTCTGCAACAATCGGAGTCCCGAAAGTCCTGGCAGGGAAACTGGGGGCAGCCCTCGTGCGGTACGATGACCGTCCCGTCCCGCTCGAGCGTTACCTCCTGTTCGTGGAGCACAAGCAGAAGATCCCGACGATCAAGCGCCTCTGCACCCAGGAGTACTCCCGCATCTCCTCGAAGGGTTTCCACGGCAAGTCGATCATCTTCACGAATTCCCGTGCGAGGACGCACGTGATCGCCGACGCGCTCGGGCCCGGGTATGCTGCATACCACGCAGGGCTCACCTCGCAGGAGAAGCGGGAGATCGAGGCTCGTTTTCTCTCGGGGAAGATCAAGGCCGTTGTCACGACCGCTGCCCTCGGTGCGGGAGTCGACTTCCCGGCGTCCCAGGTCATCTTCGACTCGCTCGCGATGGGTATTCAGTGGCTTTCTGTCCAGGAGTTCGGCCAGATGTCGGGCAGGGCGGGCAGGCCAGACTTCCACGACCTCGGGAAGGTCGTTGTGCTCGCCGAGCCGGGAGCGTCGTACTCCCGCAGTTCCGGGACCACGGAGGAGGAGGTCGCGATGAAGCTCCTCAAGGGCGAGATGGAGGAGGTCGCGCCCGAGCATGACCTGGAGCAGAGTTCCGAGGAGTACATCGCGAACGCCGTAGTCTGCCGGGGCAGTCTTGCAGACATCGAGCGGATCACCAGCACGATGGTGGGGACGATGGAGCCTGTCCTGGACCTGCTGGTAGAGAAAGAGCTCGTGAAGAGGGAGGATGGGAGGATCACCCTCTCCCCGCTTGCACGGGTCATGGCCGAGCACTTCATCGGGGTCGAGCGCCTCTTCGAGATCCGGGACCTGGCGAAGGAGGAGAGTGACCCCCTCGGCATCGTGGCCGAACTCGCGTGTGCAGAGACCGAAAAAAGGAAGGAGAGGGAAAAAGAGAAGAAAAGGAGGGGCAGCTAGCGCGGAAACGTGTGCCTTACACGAAGCCCTTCTCCCTCTCCCCGCGTGATCATCCCTTTTGACACTCCGCCTCGCACACCCACCGATCGTAGATGGGGTCGCGGGTGTTCTCCGATATCCCGGCATGGCACCCACGCCCCTCTGCCCAGGATTGGACGAGACGTGCCTCGCGCTCGGTCCCGACCGTGATCAGGCAGGACTCCGTGAGGTCCAGGAGAGCATCGGTGATCGCCTCCCAGGCCCCCTCGTTATAGGCGTTGATCTCGCCAAACATGAGGCCAAGACCCGCGCTTGCGCCCATGCAATAATGTCCTGCGAGGGCCCCGTCGATACACATCGTCCTTTCGGGAAGAAGGCGGCCCCGCGAGATACCGAGCGAGAGCAGGGACGTGTCGTTGTCGTAAGCGAGGGGGGAGATCCCCCTCCCCATCAGGACGAGGGAGCCGAGGCCAGATCCGCAGCAGCAGTCCAGGCAGGAGGGAAGCCTCATCTCGCCCCAGTACTCGGAGAGGAGGTCGCGGACCTTCTCGACCCTCTCCGGGTTGAGGTCCTCGATGGCAGGGGTGACGTTCCGGACAAGGTCCAGGCTGTAGTACTCCCGGACAGCGGCCTCGAAGATCTCCCGCTCCTCCTGGAATATCTCCCCGCGGATCTCCTCGAAGTGCTCGATGAGGGCAAGTGTCGGCTCTCTCAGATGGAACGAGCCCATCAGCCATCCCTGCTCCGTGTGGAAGGCGAATGCAAGGGGATCGTCATCCTCGTCTACGAGCATTCTCCCCTCGTCTGCGGGGATCTCTTCGAGCCACCCGGTGAACGAGTCGTCGATGAGGTCTGCAAAAGAGGGCTCGATGCAGTGAAGGCTGGCAACCCCCAGGATACCCTCGAGGAGTGGGGTTTTCCGAGGAGCATTTCCGTCCATGGAAGATCAGGCCCCGAACTTCGGCGACCGGTTCACGAGGTCGAGGAGGATTGGCATCAGAGACAACCCGCGTATCCTGTGGAGCCCGCCCTCGGCACAGGAGACCTCGTCGAAGGCAGTCACGCGGTCTACCCGGGCCCCCTCGCCGGAGATGACGAGAGGCACCGGGTCGGCACTGTGGTCCTTGACGCTGCATGGCGTGGAGTGATCGGCGCAGACGACGATGAGCGTGCCTGGCAACCCAGCAAGCGGTGCGAGCGCGAGATCGATCTTCTCGATAAACGCCATCTTCGCGCGGGCGTCCCCGTCGTGGCCGGCTTCGTCCGCGCCCTTGATGTTGACGAGGACAAAGTCAGACGTCGAAAGTGCCTCCCTCGCAGCCCGAACCTTTGCAGCCAGGTCCGTATTGACCGACCCGGTGGTCCCGGGCACGTCGACCCGGGTAAGCCCGATGGCCGACCCGATCCCGGCTATGAGAGCTGCAGCGGAGATGACCTTTCCCGAGAGGCCGTGCTTCGTGGAGAACGATTCAAAGTGTCCCATCCTCCCTGCCCCCCTGATGAGGACGGTGTTTGCAGGCAGAAGCCCTTTTTCGCGCCTCGATGCGTTGAACGGGTGGTCCCGGAGTATCCCTTCCGCCTGGCGCACGAACTCCCGGAGAGCCTGGGCAGTCTTCCTGTCCGCCTCGTCTCCGTCCCTCGGTTCGAAGGGGAGCGGCGGCACACCCTCTTTCTTCGGGTCGTTCGAGGTGACTGCAACTCCGAGCCCCTCTCCCCGGAAGGCGAGGGCTGCACGATGCCCTGCCCCGGAGCGGAAGAAGAACTCGATGCCCAGGGAGGAGAGGTCGACCCCCTCCTGGATCGCATTCGAGAGCGTTTCTGTCCCGTGTACCCGGCCCGCCCTTCGGTCGGCCACCCGCCCCTGGTCGTCCAGCGTCGCGTAATTGCAGCGAAAGCCGATCATCCCGGGTTCCATGCGGATCCCGCACCCTTCGGCCTCGAGCGGCCCTCTCCCGGTATAGTACTTCTCCGGGTCGTAGCCGAGCAGGCTCAGGTGGGCCGTGTCGGATCCAGGCCTGATGCCCGGGGCGATCGTGTCCATGATGCCGCAGACACCATCGCGGGCAATCCTGTCGAGGACGGGCGTCAGTGCTGCCTGGAGCGGTGTCCTGTTCCCGAGTTCCGGGCAGGGACGGTCAGAGATGCCGTCGAGGACGATGAAGAGGATCCTGTGTGCCGTCATTATAGGGAAGTTTGGTCACATGCTCACTTATGCTTCACCATCGAAAATGGCATAGGAGAACAGGATTCCCCACTCATTGCGGAGGTTCCGGTATGTGCCACCCTGCCGTCCAGGCGGTGAAGGATTCGACGGAGAAAAAGGTGTTTTCAAAAAAGGAGGAAAACCGTGTCTCCTACACGACTTTTGCCGTGGTCAGCTTGGACTTGATGACCTCGACCCGTCTCACAGGGAAGACCGGCTTGACAGCCTTGAAGACCTCGCGGGCCATGTCACCATTGACGATGCCGTTGATGATCCCGTTCATGTCAGCCTCCGATCCCATTTTCGAGACCATCGAGGAGATGATGCTGCGGATCTCGTGGGCCTGGGAGAGGTTCGCTCGGGTGAGCGTGAAGCAGGTCACCGTGAGATCGACCCTCTTTCCGTCCTTGGTCGTTATCGGGACGTGGCTGTCGATGCGCGATGTGCGCCTCTTGATCATCGACCGCAGGTAGTCGCGGGCCACCTCGTGCCCCACGAACTCCGTGTATGCAGAGTCCCCTGCGACGTTCGCGATCCTGAACTTCATCTTGACGTTCTGCCGGGCGTAGTCATTGATGATCTCGCCCAGGGTTGTCTGCATGACACGCCCGACCACGTTCTCCGGGTCGTTTGCGATAGTGTCCCCGATGTATGTCTTTCCCAGTACTTCGGGTGCAAACACCTTGTACCAACTCTTGGCTTTCCAGCCTTCCACTCGTCTTCCTGACTGTTTCTTCTTTGCCATGGTATCACCAGGTTCAATACTGCATTATGCAGTGTCCGTTCTTCTCTTGCCTGCATGGTCCTGCATTGGATCGTCCGGGTGCAAGGGATGCCCCCGTCCTGCAGGCGTCGTCATGCTTCTCCCGGGGGAGAGGTCTCCCGTGGACGTCCCCTTTATCGTTCCTCGACAAGACTGCAGAGCTCCTCTGCAATGGACAGGTTCATGAGGTAGTCGTCCACCGATGCGATCACCGACCGAAGCGAGGTCCCCTGGATCTCTGTCACCACGTGCCCGTCTCTGGAGCATGTCCGCATGCTCTGGAGGTTGTCCGGCCGGAGTGATGCTGCCACGCATTCCGCCTGGGTATGCCTGGTGCGCAATATCCCGCGGATCTCCATCATGCAGCCACCGCCTTCCGGAGGGACTCCATGAACTGGAGGAGCCGCCCTGCGGGAACCGTTGCCCCTGCCCGCCTCCTGTGTCCGCCCCCGACCCCTCCTGCCTGGACTGCCGCGTCATGCACGGGCTCGCTGATGTCGATGTCCCGGCCCCGCACGACGCGGACCGAGACGAAGGCAAAGTCGTCTTCCTGGGTTGCAACGGCCACAACGGGACCGTCCTGCAGGCAGTCCCGGGAGAAGGCGTCGGCGACATCGCTCGCAACCGAGGGGTCCTCCACATTCACGACACCGGAACCGTCCTGCCTCTCCCAGCACACCCGGAGAGCCCTGATCACGTTGAGCCTGTGCCTGAGTGCGCATTCGTATGCCTCGTCAAGGCTCGTTGCCGAGCGGAGGCAGAGCGATGCAGCGAGACCGCCATAGCCTGATTTTCCGCAGGCGTCAACGACAGCAGCGAGCGTGTGGGCGTCTGCGATGACCTCCCTCTGGAGGCTGTAGCACTCCCCGTAGAGCGACTCGAGCGTCTCGGCAGGGGCATAGGGAGCCACGCGGAGGACGACGAGCGAGAGGAGCCGGGGCAGCGAGATTGTCGCGCCGTCGGACGCACTCTCCAGGAGATCGGAGACCGCCATCTCGTCACCGCTCACCTGGTGGAGGTAGGGGTTGAGCGCCCCGTAGAGCCTCTCGTGGTCGTCCCTTCCGGGGAGGAGCATCCCTTTCCCCGGAGTGATCAGGCCAAGGGCCACGGCATCGTTGAAGATCGCGAGGTTCTCCCCGGCAAGCTCCTGGCCGTCACCGATGATGCCGAGCATCACGAGGCCGGCAAGGTCACGGTTGTCACCGAGGGACTGTGCGACCAGGAACGCGGCCCCGGCCGAGGAGAGCTCGCGTTCACCGTCCACCCCGCAGATCCTGGGGTTGACCTGCAGTTCGCCTTCGAACCGGGGGACGTGGTGATCGATCACCATGACCTCCGGAGGGAGGTCAGCGATTCCTGACCCGAGGTCGCAGAGAAGGGTCGGGTTACCAGGGGAGAGCGATGCACGGCTGACGCGGGGGACGACTCGCAACCGGAAACGGATACCTTTCCGGAAGAGTGCCATGCAGGTGATGGCACCCGCCGCTATCCCGTCCGCGTCATGGTGTGCGTACACCTCCACGAAGTTATGCCGGGCCAATTGCCCGGCCAGCCGTACTGCGGCCTCGGCCAAGGTCATGGGGACTCTACCGCGAGAGCAGGATCTCGGCGCTTTCCGGCTTGTAACTCCAGTCCTTGGGCAGCCTGCCCGTCCCGGTGTAATACTTGGCCAGGCGCCGGACCTTGGACTCGGTGAGCTGGAGCTGGCGCTTGTTGTGCAGGTCGTTCTTGTTCTCGGCCATGTGCTTGCGGAGCCCGAGGGCCTTTGCGATCAGGTTCCTCAGGTCCTCGGGGATCTCGGGTTCCATCTCCTTTTCCTTGAGGATCTGGCTTATCCGCTTCCCTGTGATCAGCCTCACGTCAGGGACTCCGTGACGGTCCCGCAGGATCAGACCTATCTGGCTCGTGGAAAGGCCTTCCTTGCGCAGGTCGACGATGATCTTCTCGATGGCCGCGACATCCGTGTTCGCCCATGGCGGGGCCTCCTTGCGGAACGGACGGACCGACTCCGACCGTCCCCTGCGCCGTGCATGCATTCGTGCCATTGTCTCTGTTCATCTCCGTGAAAACCAAATGTAAATCCGAAAAGAGCCACAGTCTGACTCTCTGTAATCCCAGGAGGCCTGTCTTTGCCAGGCCCGTGCGGTTTTCCCAGCACGTCGGACTTACATCTGCCAGCACCAGTTTCAATAGTGCTGACCATAGGTGGGGTTGGCGTGCTCTTAATGATATCGCGGGAGGTTAACGGGAGGCCCCGTACCTGTTGACGAGTCTGATCAGGTCGGAAAATGCCTCCATCTCGAGGGCGAGCACCGCGCTCCTCTTCATTCCCATGCTCGTCTCGGCGTCCGCCGTGAGGCACTCGGGACCACGGACCACCGTCCTCTCCACGCCGTCCCGGGAGAGGACAGCCTCTGCCTCCCTGTCGTACACGAAAGCCCTGCCTGGGATGACCACGAGAGGCTCGAGGCTCTCCGTCTCAAGCGACCGGAGGTCTTCGATCGTGATCAGGCAGGCGATCTCCTTTTCGACCGGGACGACCCGGGCGCCATCCCCGCACAGGGAGAGGACAGCCTCGATGAAGGGCGCTGCTATGCTGCCGGTGACGATGCTCGCCCGCCGCTCCAGACGGGGGAGCTTTGCGACGAGATCGGGTTCGCCGGCAAGTGCAAACGGCGATCCGATCTCCGGGTCCCAGAGTGGCGTCCCGCTGACCTTCATGCGGAACTTCCGGGAGAGGTCCGTGACCATGTCGCGGAACTCCCCGACCTCCTGCACGGGCTGTCCGGGGATGACGGGGGCATTCCCAAGTACCAGGCCCTGGTCCGTCCTGTTGGCAAAACGCATCAGGATGGTGCCCTTTGCGCCCCTCTCGTCGAGCCAGCTGCACGTCTCCTCGAGGACCGGCCCGTCGTTGATTCCCGGGAGGACGACGCACGCGGCGTACACGTCTATCTTCCCGCACAACCTCTCGAGGACCGCGAGCGATGCTTCCGGCGTCGGGTCGTGCATGTACCGCCTGCGGAGCTCCGGACGGACCGAAAAGACGGTGAACGAGATCTCGGCGAGGCCCGACTCGACGAGGAAGTCTGCGATGTCAGGGTCGTCAAAGCCCTTGCCACTCGTGTACCCGATGTGGAGCGGGGTCTCCATGCTCGCGAGGAGCTCGATCAGGTCCCGGAAATGGGGGTAGCAGCTAGGGTCTCCGCCGCCGCTGATCGTGATGCGGCTCACCTCGTCGGGGATGTCCTGGAGCCGTGCCAGCACATCGTCCCCAACCTCGCGAAGGCTCCGGAACCCGCTGTAGTATTCGCGGACGCTCCTGCTGCAGTAATCGCACCCCTTCCTGTACGGCGGGCAGTAACGGCAGCCGAGGGGGGCAGTCTCCCTGACGTGCTTGAAGTAGCAGTACTCGCAGAACCCCCGGCAGTCGACACCCGGGCGGCCGCCGATGTCCACG
>JAKPSJ010000129.1 GCA_029555345.1 Methanobacteriota archaeon
TCCGAGGCCTACGCCGTTGCGGATGCGCTCTGCCGTGAACTCGCGGTCGCAGTCTCGGTGGAGGAATCGGATGACCCGGCGTTCATCCCCGGGCGCAGGGGCGCCCTGGTCAGCGCCGGGAAAAACGTGGGAGTCTTCGGCGAGATCCACCCAGCCGTGCTGAACGCGTGGGAGCTCGAGCACCCCCTCGCGGCGGTCGAGATAGACCTTACAGCCGTACCGGGATACCCCGGGCTGCCAGGTACTCCTTGACCTGGCGGACCGTCATCTCCCCATAGTGGAAGACGCTGGCCGCGAGGCAGGCGTCCGCCCTGCCGAGCGCGAACCCTTCGTAGAAGTGCTCGAGTCTCCCCACCCCGCCGCTCGCGATCACCGGGACCCCGACTGCATCCGAGATCGCCGCGGTGATGGGGATATCGAAACCGTCTTTCGTCCCGTCGGTCTCCATGCTCGTCAGGAGGATCTCGCCGGCACCCCGCTCCTCGGCCTCGGCTGCCCAGCGGACGGCATCGATCCCTGTCGGGCGGCTCCCGCCATAGGTGACGACCTCGTACCAGCACTCCCTGCCACCGGGGAGCGCGATCGCCGTCGCGTCCGGGTTGGGCGCGAAGTTGCGCCGGACGTCCTCGGCGAGGACGATGCACTGCGTCCCGAACTTCTCCGCCGCCCGGTCGATGAACGAGGGGTCGTTGACGGCGCTCGTGTTGACGCTCACCTTGTCTGCCCCGGCCCGGAGGATCTGCTGGATATCGTCGACGGTCCGGATACCTCCCCCGACGGTGAGGGGGAGGAAGAGCTGGTCCGCTGCCCGGGTGATCACGTCGAGGATCGTCCCGCGGTCCTCGACCGACGCGGTGATGTCCAGGAAGACGACCTCGTCGGCCCCCTGCTCGTTGTACCTCTGGGCGAGCTCGACCGGGTCCCCGGCATCGCGGAGCCCGGTGAAGTGCGTTCCCTTGACGACCCTCCCGTCTTTGAGGTCAAGACAGGGGATGATGCGGCGGGTGAGAGTCATAGGAAGAGTGTGAGAATGGAGGGGTTATCATGCTTGTGCACGCAATCACACCGGTTTTAAGAGGGTTGCCGGAGGACTTCATAAGAGAATGCCGGCGGCATACCTGACTGCCAGCCGGCGGAAGTGTTGCCATGGATACCGGGAAAGAGAAGATCTCGTGGGCGCGGCAGTACATGCCCGTTCTCTCCTCGATAGCGCGAGAGTTCCGGGAGAACCAGCCGTTGAAGGGAGTCCGCATCGGGATGGCGCTCCACGTGGAGGCGAAGACTGCGTGCCTCGTGGAGGCGCTCGCTGCCGGCGGGGCCGCAGTCCACATCACGGGGTGCAACCCGCTCAGCACGCAGGACGACGTGGCCCGTGCCCTCGGTGAGGTCCCGGGCGTCCACTGCTATGCCCGGCGGGGGGTGTCTCCCAGTGAGTACTACGCGGCCATCGACCGGGTGCTCGATTCGCACCCCCAGGTCGTCATCGACGACGGCATGGACCTGATCCACAGGCTCCACACCACCCGGAGGGACTGCCTCCCCGGCGTCCTGGGCGGTTGCGAGGAGACGACGACCGGTGTCCACAGGCTGCGGGCGATGGCCCGCGAGGGGAGACTCGCGTTCCCGGTGGTCGCGGTGAACGATACCCCCATGAAGCGGCACTTCGACAACGTTCACGGGACAGGGGAGAGCGCTCTCGCAGGGATCATGCTCACGACGAACATGCTCATGGCAGGAAAGGCCGTCGTCGTCGCGGGGTACGGGTTCTGCGGCCGCGGGCTAGCGCGGAAACTGCACGGGCTCGGGGCTCGGGTGATCGTGACCGAGGTCGACCCGAGGAAGGCTCTCGAGGCCTACATGGACGGGTTCTCTGTCATGCCCATGGAAAAGGCCGCAGGGGAAGGCGAGATATTCATCACCGCCACGGGGAACACCTCCGTGATCGCGGCCCCGCACTTTGCACGGATAAGGCCCGGCGCGGTCCTCGCGAACGCCGGGCACTTCAACGTGGAGATCGACCTCGGGTGGCTCGAAGAGAACGCAGATGCAGTCACCCGGCGGGACGGCATCGACACGTACACGGTGGGGGGAAAGGAGATACACGTCCTTGCAGAGGGCAGGCTCGTCAACCTTGCCGTCCCGAAGGGGATGGGGCACCCGATCGAGGTGATGGACCTGAGTTTCTCCCTGCAGGCCCTCTGCGCTCTCCACATCGTGACCAGCGGACGGGAGATGAAGCCGGGAGTCCACGAGGTCCCCACCGAGATCGACGAGACGGTCGCAGCGAGGAAACTCGCGTCGCTCGGCCTCTCCATCGACGAGCTGACGGAGTCCCAGGAGAAATACCTCTCAGGCTGGGAGTCCGGGACCTGAACGGGCTCAAGCGCCCCTCTTTCTCGCCGAATTCCCCCGTCCCGCGAGGGCACCCCGGTAGCAGAAGAGGTACTCCTGGGCATACCCGGCATATCTCCCGAAGTGCGACCGCCCGAACTCACCGATCTGGTCGTATGTCCGGAAGTCCCTGCATTCCGGGTAGCAGCCTTTCACGATCCTCTCTATCCAGACGTCGACGGGAAACGCCTCCCACTTTCCGAACGCGAAGAGGAGCACGCAGTCGGCGACCTTCTTTCCGACGCCCCTGAGCCTGAGCAGTTCCGCCCTCGCCTCGCGGTAGGGGAGGGCGGCGATCCTCTCCTCCCATCCCGGGTCGTTCGCGACGAGGCGTGCAGTCTCCGAGAGGTACCGCGCCCTGTACCCGAGGCTGCACCCGGAAAGCATGCACCCATCCGCCCCTGCGATCGCGGCGGGCGAGGGAAACGAGCAAGACCCTGGAGGCCCCGCGGGGAGAGGGTCACCCAGGTGCCGGCGCAGGAGGGAGACTCTCTTTTCGATCCCGGGGATGCTTGAGTACGTGGCGCAGATGAACGAGGCGAGGCACTCCCATGCGGGCTGCCGGACGATCCGGAGGCCCGGGCAGTGGGTGATCGCACGATGGATCACAGGGTCCCGGTCGATGGAGGAGAGGATCTCCGGCAGGTCGAGGTCGAGCCCGAAGTAATGCCTGATGAGCGAGGGGTCTGCGCCGGAGAAGGAGAGGCGGTCTCCTCTCTGTGCGATGCGGACCAGGTCCCGGCCCACGACCCCCCTCCATGCATCCCCCTCCCTCTCCCAGCCGAAGACCTGGCCGCACGAGAGGGTGAGGTCGAGGTCGAAAGGCTGGTCTGGTTCGAGAACGATGGAATGCATGTCAAGGCCCCTCTCCTGGATCCATCTGGGGTGAACCGATATCAGCATGCCGAAGGGGGCAGAGCGGGAACACGGTGCATTTCCGTACTGCACACCACAGGGTTTTTTTATACCCGCCTGCCCTTAAGTACACCATGGAACTAAAGGAAGTCCTGCGGGCATTCCTCGAGACCGGGGAGGACTGGGAGAGGAAAAACACTTCTTTAGACGGGGTTTCGATCATCAAGCTCCCGGGCACCAGGACACGCCCCCCCTCGCTTGCCATCGAGGTCAACCCGGTCAACCAGAAGGGCACTCCCATGAAGAAGAAGGGGGTCATGATCATGAACGGAACGGAGTTGTCTGCATTCCGCGAGCTGTTCTCGAACCCGAAGGTCGATTCGCTCGTCAGGACCATCGAAGAGGTCGCGCCCGGGAAGAAGGACCAGAAGTCCGGGGCAGGCGACGTGCTCGAGATCTGACTGGAGAAAGGAGACCGTTTTTTCCCGGGTGTCATCCCAACCACCATCTCTTTTCGCCCTGGCAGGAGACCGGCAGTCTCTCCCGTGCGGTTTGGCCCGGAAAGGAGGAGGATATAACCCCGGGGGTGGATAAGGATATATCGGAGAGGGAGAAAAGTAAGAGTGGAAGGCAGCAACCACTATGAGGTCGAACTCACCGCGGTTCCATGATCGGAGGGGCATTTGCGGCCCGCTTGCACTGCTCTTCGTACTCGCTTTCGCCCTGGCAGTCCTTTCCGGCTGCACGGATGAACCCGGCCCGGCCGGGCCTGTCACGGGAGCCCCGGCGCTCCTCGTGGATTACTCCCGGACAGGGGGGATAGCGGGATTTTCCGACCGCCTGGTGATATACAGCGACGGCGATGCCGTCTACCAGACGAGGCAGGGGTCCGGTGCATTCAAGCTCGGCCCGGAGGAGATGGAGAGGCTGCACGGACTGCTCCGGGACGCCGAGGCTGCCGGGTTGAACGGGACATACCCGGCCCCGTCACCCGGTGCGGATTACTTCTCCTACATGCTGGTCTTCGGCAACCAGACCATCACGACAGAGACGACAGGGGTCCCTGAAGACCTCGTACCGCTCCTGACGTTCCTCGACGAGACCCTGGCAGCGAACAGGGGCAACCCGTAACTTTTTTCCGCTCGGTGGGAGAGTGGGCCAGCGGGGCAGGAACAGCTTCGTTGGACGACAGAAAAAGAAGCGGTTCGCCATTTCGAGTGGGTCATTGAGTGACGAGGGGGGAAAAAAGAGACTGTTCTCCCCGCTATTCGGAGTAGAGGCAGGACTGGACGTCCTGCCCGAGCTTCCCGATGGCATCGGCCCTGCACCGCTGGCAGTGCCGCATCTGGCGGACGTACTTCGCGCACTCGTCCTGCATCTTCCGCTTCATCTCCGGGGTGGGCGGCGCGATGTGCGAGAACCGGTACTGGGCTATCAGGGGGATGACGTTGAAGGTGAAGACCCCCATCTCGCCGACCTTCTT
>JAKPSJ010000133.1 GCA_029555345.1 Methanobacteriota archaeon
ATAATAGGGTCTTTTCTCCTCGAGGTCGGCCAGCACCGTGACCTCGTCCCTGTTCTCCTTGAGGCCCAGGGTTTTGAACTGGACGGAATTGAAGATGTTCATGTCCCTGATCGCGTTCTGGCCTTCCACCATCTTGCGCAGGGAGAAGGGGTCGCCGGGCTCCATGTCGAGTTCTTTCTGGAGCACCTTCCTCTTGGTCTTGAAGTTGCCGTTGAAGTACGTCCTGCCCATCCGGACAGGCTTCCCCTCGTTCACGATGAACCCCACGTCCGCACGCGTTCGGTCCTGGCTGATGCGGGCTGTCCCCTTGACACTCACATGGGGATAGCCCTGTTCGGAAATGCAGGTGGCCAGAGAGTTCTCGCCGTCCTTGATGGAGGATTCCTGAAACGGCCCGCCGACTTTGAGGCCGATGCAGGAAAGCGCCCTTTCCCGCGTGATGGATGCGAGACCCTCGAAGCTCACGGATGATACCATGGTCCGGGGACCCTCGATGACGGCAAGGCTTATCGAGATGCGCCTCCTGTCCTCCACCCAGGCAAGCTCCTTCCTGACATCGATGCTGCCGAACCCCTCTTTTACATAGAGAGCCCTGATCGACCGGATATCCTGTTCCAGAATATCATTGACGAAGAGTCTGCTGCCGATGACGGGGATGGTCTTCTTCCACACCTGCATCCGGTCAAGGAGCTCGCCATTGCGAAAGGCAGTATTGCCTTTGAATGAAACCGAATCCACGACCACGCGATTGCCTTCGTCGATGACAAACGTCACCTTCCGGACCTCCTGATCGCCCAAACCCTCCTTTTCCTCCCTCGTGCTCACACGGACGCCGGGAAACCCCCGGTTGCGGTAGTAATCACGGATGTTCCTCACGCTCCTCCGCAGCCCGCTCCCTCTCCGGTTGCCGTCCTTAAAGATCACGACCTGGCGTTTGAGGATAAAGGCGAAGAACTTCTCGTTCCCTTCGATCGATACCTTGTACCTGGGGCCTTCCTGCACCCTGACCACCACGTTCACGTCCCCGCTTTCCGGGTCCTTCTCCGCGGAGTCGGTTACGACGGCGTCTGCAAATCCCCTGCTCCAGTAGAACGAAGCGAGCTCCTTGATATCCTCCCCGAGCTCCGTCCCCCTGTACCTCCCGGAACTGCCGAGGAAAAGGGATCGGACCCAGATCCCCATCCTCGCCTTGATCCTCGTCTCCGAAACATGCCTGTTCCCCTTGATCGTCAGCGACTTCAGCCTGTAGTAGGGTCCCTTGTCCATGCTCACGTCGAGTGCCACCGTGGCATCGCCGCTGTCGGGGATGACCTTCACCCTGACCTTCGGGTCGATGAACCCTTCCCCGATGAGAAACTGGGAGATGAGGGCCTCCTGCCTGCCCGGCAGGTCGGGAAGGAGAAAATCCCCGACATGGGTCGTCATGGCATTGATGATATCCTGCCGGAAGAGGGGATATTCGCCCGACACCTTGATTTCCCGGATCAGGAGGTAAGGCTTCAGCCAAAAGATGACGGCTGTCCCGCCACCCTGCTCTTTCGTCTCGACTCTGACCTCCTCGAACCTTCCGCTCAGCTTCAGAAGGGAGAGCGAGCTGTCGAGGAGACCCCGGGAGAACGGCGACCCTTCCTTGAGCGAGATGAGGTCCCGGGCCATGGTCATGATCTGATTTTTGTGGCCAGGATAATCGTGGATATTGATGACGACGTCCTGCACCAGGGATGTTGCCGTGCCCTGCGTATCCGTACCTTCTTCCGTCTGCTGGGCACGGCCGGGCAGGGAAATGAAGATGAGGAGCACGGTGATGAGCAGCATCCCCAGGTGTCGGGATGGCCCTATCATGCCATCGACACCGGCACCTTCACTATTCCCTGCTCCTCTCCTGTCTTTCTCTACTACTCTCCCGTCATTCCCTATTACCCTTCTGTCATTCCCGCGAAGGCGGGAATCCAGAGGGTCACGAGCTTCCTGGACCCCCGCCTCCGTGGGGGTGACAGCTTTTCGCTTGAGATCATCTCGCCCTGCCGCGAGCGGCAGCACGTTGCGCACGTGCGTCCTAACGGAATTCGAGCCTGAACTGCACATCTGCCCCGAATGCCCCTTTACTGTCCTGGAATCCGTTGATCAGCAGGTTCTCCAGGAACTTGTATTCTGCAATGGTTGTTCTGGTCATTTCGTTGGCCCTCGTTTCAACGGAATATTTGACCGTCAGCCGCCGCGTGAGCTCCTCGCCTACGGTAACCCTGATGCCCTCTGTCTGTCCAGCCCCGGCAGGGGCCTTGG
>JAKPSJ010000139.1 GCA_029555345.1 Methanobacteriota archaeon
GAGAAGGCCATCGCCATCGATCCGCAATATCCAAAGGCCCTCTACAACCGCGGGGTCGCGCTCGCAGACCTGGGTGATCACGAGTCAGCAGTCGCATCCTACGACGAGTGCCTCGCGATCAACCCTGGCGTCGGTGTCGTGCACACGAACAGGGGCGTGGCACTTGCAGCGCTCCACCGGTTCCAGGAGGCCATCGATGCGTTCGATACAGCCCTCTCCCTGAACCCGGACGATGTCAGCGCCCTCAACAACAAGGGGATATGCCTCTCCCGGATGGGGAGGGATGGAGAGGCCATGGAGGCGATGGACAGGGCACGGAAACTCTCGCGCCTCCCCCATATCCAGCGGGGGGTGCTGTAGGGCAGCGATTCCCCATCTGTGTCCCCGGTCCGGATGCAGGAAGGGCGAAGAACTGTGCATAACCTATAACAGCCCCCTGGTCACCATATCTCACCTCTGTGAACAGCCAGCCTGCCAGACTCGAGATACCGAGGATCACATGTGCGCTCTTTGGTGCCTTAAAGGCAGTTTCCACGCTCAAAAGGACTGTCGTCCTCGTTCACGGGCCACGCGGCTGCGTCTACCACGTCAATTATATCCTCGGCATGCGGGGTGACCGGCACAACCCCGTCTTTTCCACGTGCATGGACGAGCACGATGTCGTCTTCGGGGCCGAGGACCGGTTGCGGGATGCGATCGAGGAACTGGACCGTTCCAGGGAACCGGACATGATCGTTGTCCTCTCCTGCTGTGCATCCGGGATCATCGGCGAAGACCTCGAAAACGCCTGCAGGGTGGCCCGGACCCGTGCACGGGTCATACCCATCGAGGCAGGCGGTTTTTCGGGCGACTTCTCAGCAGGGTATGCAGCGACGCTCGAAGCATTGGTATCCCGGACTGCGAAAAGGGGGGTGGAAAGGGAGAAGGGGACCGTGAACCTGGTGGGGATGCTCCGGAGCGGCCCGGACCTCCGGGAGATACGGAGGCTCCTCTCCCTCGTCGGAATTTCTGTCGGTGCCGTTATACCGGCAGGGGCTGCACTGCAGGACCTGCAGAATGCAGGCCGGGCAGAGCTGAACGTCGTCATGTGCGAGACTTCCGGGCTCCAGGCTGCACAGTTCCTCGAGGAGACGTTCCACTCTCCCTGGATCGCCCCGGCATTCCCGGCAGGTGCGAAGCTCTCCAACGAGTTCCTCGCCGATGTCGCAGGGGCACTCGGCATCTTTCTGCCGGAAGCCGGGGTCGTCGCACCGGAACGCCGAGCATTCGAAGGCAGGAAACCCGCGATCGCCCTCTGCGCCGGCCCGACACGTGCCATTGCCCTCACAAAGTTTCTCCGTTCCCAGGGCATCCCGCCCCGTGTCATCGTCATCGATTTTCAAACACCCCTTATCGGGCGAATCAGGGAGGCCGCCGGAGAGGACTCGGAAGTCCTTGTCGCTCCAGGGTGGGAGGCAATCGAAGAGACACTCGTCTCCCGTGGTGTCGACTTGATCATCGGGGGTCTCATGGAGCGGCCCCTTGCATCGAGGCTTGGAGTCCCGCTGATCGATATCATGCACGGGAGCCAGAAGACTGCCGGCGCAGAGGGTGGAGAGAATATCCTCTCGAGGATCTGCGAGGCAGCGAGGAGGTGATCTCTCCAAGAATTCCCAAAACGGGTACCCTCCTGGTGACGATCCACGGGGAGGTGCCAGGCTGCCCGATTGGAAACGCTTCACTTGTGGATGCCCTTCTCGGACCATGGGAAATTGATCCGGGCAATGCACTCATCGGCTTCCTTTGTCTTTCCCATGGCCCGGAGCGTGAGTGACTTTTGATAATACACGAACGCGTTGATAGCGTTCAGTTCCAGGGCGCTGTCAAAGCATTCCAGTGATTCTTCCAGTCTGCCGGTTTCACGGAGTGCGATACCCTTGCTGGCGAGGACACGGATGTTGCGCGGGCTGATCGAGAGGGAACGGTCGAAGCATGCGACAGCCTCGCTGTACCTCTCCATTTCGTTGAGGCAGTATCCCTTGTCGTTGAGGGCATAGAGAAAGTCAGGGTCCAGTGAAAGAGCCGCGTCGAAGCACCGGATCGCCTCCTCGCACCTGTGGACCTTGCGCAAAGTATACCCTTTTTTATAGAGGACCATGAGGTTCCGGGGTTCCTCGGCCAGCGCAGCATCGTACATGGAAAGAGCCTCGGCATGCCTCCCAAGCTCGTAGTAGATATCTCCCATCTCCTCCATGACCGGCCTGTTGCGTGGATTGGCCGCGAGGGCCTCCCTGTACGCCGCAATGGCTTCTTCGAGCTTTCCCAGGCTCTTTGCCCTGTGTGCCTTCTCGATCCAGTCCTTTTCATCCATGGTTATATTGACCATAGGAATGCCTCTATTTAATGTCTTGTACAGCCTCCCGTGTGCCTGCCGAATCCTTCCCACATGTCCTGGCACTGTCAGGGTGTATCCTTCCCCTCGGGGAGAATTGTCTTCAGGAACGCAATACCGATCGAACCCTGGCTGACCACGGCCTGGATGGCACGGTCGAGGTCCTTGACAGAGAAATCATAGTAAAAGGGGTATATGTACCGGGATATTGTGAAGCCGATGACATTCCCCCCCTCGATGATCCGCGAGAAACCCGTCAGGGGCGAGGTGAAAGCTCGTGTCAGGTCATAGATGAAATCTGCATCTTTCCTGCTATAATTGGCGTTCAGTGCGACAATCTCCGGGCCCTCGGGCAGTGTGATCTGGAATGCCACGATATAGTAACTCCTGCCCTTCTGGTTCTCAAGGAGGATGGGAAAGTCTCCGAACCGTACCCAGAAGCCATTGAACTCCCCCTCGTCGAATTCCCTGACGATCCTGACATCGATCTCCTGGAGATACTGCCGCAGTTCTTCCCTCACAAGGGAATCGTCCTTTTTTGCAACCGGTCCAGCCATATGTGTCCAGTTATGACTTTCAGCTGATGAAAGTTTTTTGCCAGGGGATCGATTGTTGGAACGGGGGACCGGTGCATATGACTCCGGGGTTCAATGGATATATATACCCGTTGTTCGTATCTTTCTCTGGCGGCGGCAGAATTGTCAAGGTTTTGCACGGCGCCCGGGATTTGACGAGTGCCCCGGAGACGGGGCATGCATGAATGCCAGGTCCCGAACCAACAGATGTAGGAGGTGAAAAATTAGTGGACGACAGGTTCTGGAATCTCCTGGTCCCAGGGATTGTCCTCGCAGGCATGATCCTCTTTCCGGCAGCAGGAGCTGACCAGGGCCAGGACCGGTGGGAAAATCTCATGTCCAGTTCAAACATCATATTCCCAGCTTCCCCCGATACTTCCGCTACGCCAGGCAGTGACACTCCTCTCTCCACCGGGGGGGAGACGTACGCCCCGCCGGCCACGACAGACCCGACTCCATACGGGTCGCTCTCATCTCCCTCTGCCCGGGGGTCTGTTTCAGCATGGGCAAAACAGAGCTCCTCCATTGGCAGCCCGGGAGGTGTGACGACCATCATCGAATTCAAGCAGATGGTGACAGCGAGCGGAAACATTCAGAAATTCGTGTTTTCGGCGAGCGTTGTCCTGTAATACCGAAAAGCCCCTGCCTTTCCAGGAGGGCTTTCCGGCCCCCGTATTTTTCCTCCCCGCCGTTTCAAGCGGTTAAATTGGATTCGAGCTGACCATTCCTGGAGACAGGTCATGGCGATGAGATCACCAGTGTTCCTGTACCTGCTTGCAGTACGCTCCAAGGGTCCTGGATGTCCCCATGCCAGGCCACGCTGCCGTGCGTACCCTATTTGGAAAAGTCCTCGATCGTTTTCTGGCGGTTATCGCGTGCGACAAGCGAAGAGAGCCGCACACCTGCCAGCCTGACCTTCTGCTGGCGCACGAGGGGAAGCCCGAGTTCGAGGACTGCCTTCCTGATATGGCGCGGCTCATGGGTGGGGCGGGGCAATGTCTGTGCCCGCGTCGTCGTGGAAAAATCCGGGTACCTCACTTTGACCGTCACGGTCCTCGCATAGGCCCTGACACCCCGAAGTTCCCTGCACAGTTCATCGGAGAGCGAAAGGAGCGTGTTCATCACTTCTCCGGGGTCATCGCAATCAGGGCAGAATGTCTGCTCCCGGCTGATCGATTTTGCGCTGCTGCTCCCCCTCACCTCGTCGTCATCGACCCCCCTCGCGAGGTCCCTGACTGCGGCCGCCGCCCTCCCGAAAATTCCCATCAGTTCCTGCACATCCGCTTCCGCGAGGCTGCCAATCGTCCGTATTCCCATGGCCCGGAGGGATGCTGCCGTCTTTGGGCCGATGCCCGGGATTTTCTCCACTGGCAGGGGAGAGAGGAACTCCCTCGCCCTTTCTGGAGTTACGACAACGAGGCCCCCGGGTTTTTCGAAGTCCGATGCAACCTTGGCTGTACTCTTCCCGGGCGCGACGCCAATGGAACACGTGAGGTGTTCCTGCCTGAAAATATCCTGCTTTATCTTCCTGGCGATCTCTGTTGCAGCAGCATAGCCCCCACAGGACGTGATGTCCAGGTACGCCTCGTCGATGCTCACCTGCTGGAACCGGTCTTCATATCCCTCAAGGATATCCATGACCCTCCCGGACGTCTCCTGGTAGAGCTCGTGCCTGGGGGGGAGGAAAATGGCCTCCGGACAGAGCTCGAACGCCCGGGTCACCGGCAGGGCCGAGTGGACTCCGAATTTCCGCGCCTCGTACGAACAGGTCAGGACAACCCCCCTCCCCGGTCCCTTCCCCGGGTCTGCACCTATGACGACAGGTTTTCCCGCCAGCTCGGGGCGGTGCCGGACCTCCACGGATGCGTAGAAGCTGTCCATGTCCACGTGGACGATGATGCGGGGACACGCCTTCTCCGCCGGTATCGTTGCCAGGCCATCGGGTTGCAAGTGCCATCCCCGATTATCCATTTCCGGGCCCGGGGATAAAAATTCATATGCGGTCAGGAAGGGGGGATCGGTCATGCCGGGCACTCTTCCACAGCATCAGCTCGTCCCGCCATTGCTCCTCGACGGTGCTGCGCGGACCTGTGGATTTGTGATTTCCCCCGGGGAACACTGGCTCCACGAACCACTCCCGGATCCGTGGAAAACGATATCCTTGTATGCGTCTGCGTGCCACATCCACGTATATGAACCCAAGCCCGCAGACCAGTCTCCAGGTGCTCGATACGCTGGACATGTTTGCGAAGCACCTGAACAGGATCGATATCCCTGCAGCCCTGGGGCTCCTGGACAGGGAGGCATCGTTCATCGGCCCGGGCGAAGGGGATTTTCTCCGTGATGCCGACGCCATAAAAGGGTACCTGGAACGGAATATCGGCTGCTGCAGGGGGCTCGGCTTCCTGGACCTCGAGGTCGGGGCGGTGGGGACAGTCGCATGGGTAAACGGCCACTTTACTGTCAGGACGGACCCCTCTAAGCGCAGGTGCCGGGGACGCGTATCTGCCGTCCTCAAGGGCACGGGCCATGCGTGGGTGATAGCCCACCTCCACCTGTCCCTTCCCCGCGGCTCACCCTGAAGACGGGACACCGGCAGGGAATGAGAGCCAGGGGCTCGCTCGAAGTGCCGGACTTTTCCGACCCTTTCCCCCTGTCACGGTGACGGGAACTGCTGGGTCACGCAGTGGATGGCCCCCAACCCGGTGACCATAGCCGAACAGTCGATACCGGTGACAACCCTGCCAGGAAAGAGGGATTCAAGAACCCGCAGGGCTTTGCCATCGGCAGGGTCGTCGAATGTCGGGACCAGGACGACGCCATTCCCGATGTAAAAATTGGTATAACTGGCTGGAACGGCCTCTTCCCGGGCACGTGGCATGGGGACCGTGGCGATGGAGAGAGGGCCCCCGTCGTGCGCCCTCGCTTTTTCCAGGATCGCAAGGTTTTCCTGCAGTATACCGTGATTCCCGGAAGATGGGTCTTCCTCGACGGCGCAGACCACCGTGCCCGGGCTGACGAAACGTGCCACGTCGTCGATGTGCCCATCGGTGTCGTCCCCTTCGATCCCTCCCCGGAGCCAGATGAACCGCGACACACCGAGATAGTCCCGGAGTCTCCCCTCGATCTCCCCCTTCGAGAGAGCCGGGTTCCTGTTGGGGTTGAGGAGGCACTGCTCGGTCACGAGGAGAGTCCCGTTCCCGTCTGTCTCGATCGACCCCCCCTCGAGGACCATGCCAGGGACGAACGACGGTATCGAGAGTTCATTCTGGAGAAACTCCGGTATCCTGTCGTCCGGCAGGAGTTCAGGGTACCTGCCGCCCCAGGCATTGAAGGTCCAGTCGACCATGGCCACGGCGGGTTCGCGGTCGTGGACCAGGAATGTCGGGCCATAATCACGGAACCACACGTCCGCGTAGGGGTAGACGAGAAACCGGACCTGCCTTTTTGGGATCTTTTTGCGTGCGAGGATCTCCCGTACACGGCTCTCCATCTCGGCATCCTGGACGAGGAGGAAGACCCTCTCCTTTCCGCGAAGGGCACGGATCATCTGGATATACGATTCCTCGACGCACCCGAGATCTGAAAATGTCCCGTTGTCGACGGGCCACGATAGCCATACTCCCTGGTGGGGCTCCCATTCGGCAGGCATACGGAACCCGGCCGAGGCCGGGGTTACCCCTGCCCGGGAGGCCCGCTGCAGGACAAGGGCGCGGTACGTATCGGGGCGCCTGTTCGCAAGGAACCCCCACCCCTCCCGGACGCGCGTGTTCATCGAAAAGTCGACATCTGCCACGAGGACTCCCTCGTCTTCTCCTGCCCGCGCGACCACGTTTCCGAACGAGTCGCAGATGAAAGATCCCCCGAAGAAACAGAGGTCCCCCTCTCGGCCGACCCGGTTCACGGCCGCGACGTGGACACCGTTTCCTATGGCATGGCCCCTCTGGACCGCCTCCCATGCCTCCCTCCAGTCACCTTCCAGGGGGTCTTCCAGGCCGCGGATCGTCCCGAGGGCTGTTGGATAAAAGATGATGTCCGCTCCTTTCAGCGTGACGAGCCGCGCAGCCTCGGGGAACCACTGGTCGTAGCAGATCAAGACGGCGATCCGGCAAAAGGGCGTCTCCTCGACGACGTAGCTGCATCCTGGGGTGAAATATTCCTTCTCGTAGTAGAGTCGGTCACAGGGGACGTGGACCTTCCGGTAGACCTGCCCCAGCCTTCCGCCCGGCCCGGCGATGACCGCTGAATTGTAGAGGACACCGCCTTTTCCCCTCTCGAGAAAGGGCACGACGATCACTGCACCGGATTCGGAGGCGATGCGGGAGATATCCCTGGTGAGAGGCCCGGGGACCTCCTGGGCGTACCTGCCTGCCGGGGCGCCGTGGTACTGGGGGAAATAAGGGGAATAGAAAAGCTCCTGCAGGCAGATGACCTCCGCTCCCTTCTCGAGCGCCTCCCCGATGAGCTTGATGTTCTTCTCCACGTTTGCATCGATGTCCCTGCCGGCAGATGCCTGGACAAGCCCGATCCTGACCATCCTCGTCATCTCCACTCAAATTTCGCTTCTCGGCCTATTGATTGCTGCGGAGCCCGGGTCGATCTGCCGGGCGTTCAGGAAAAACAGTTCCAGTGCGAAGCAAGCAGCCTCCGTAACTTCCCGGCGGTCTCGCAGACCCTCGCGTGTGCAGACGGGTCGTAAGCACGCAGGAACGCGTCTCCGTAAACGGCGGGTTCACGGATGTTCTCCAGGGAGAGACCAGCGAGGGCCGCAACGACCCCCAGGTTCGTATAAGGCAGTCCCCCCTCGACACTGTAACCCCCCTCGAGGACTGCGACCACTCTCCCGCTACAGAGTCTCTCTGCGAGATTCACAGCCTTCCTTACGAGTTCCGCGTATCCCCTGGCAGTGACGGCGAGGCTCGCCAGGGGCTCGGTGAAGTGCACGTCCTGCCCGGCCGAGATCGCGATGAGATCGGGGGAGAATTCCTCGGCGAGGGGCGCGATAACTGTATCGAAGAGGTAATGGTAGCTCTCGTCTCCGGTTCCCGGGGGGACCGGCATGTTGACCGAATAACCGAGGCCCGCAGCTTCCCCTGTCTCCTCGATACCTCCCGATCCTGGATACAGGGGTCTTTGATGTATCGACGTGAAGAGCACGGAGGGGTCTTCGTAGAAGATCGACTGGGTCCCGTCGCCGTGGTGGGCATCCCAGTCGAGGACGAGGACCTTTCCCGCCCCTTCCTGCTGGAGGTGGCGGACCATTATCGCCATGTTGTTCAGGTAACAGAACCCTGCACCGGTCCCGGCGCGTGCGTGGTGCCCCGGCGGCCTGACGAGGGCGAATGCGTTGGCGAATTCCCCTCTCCATACGGAGAGGCCTGCCTGGATTGCGCCTCCCGCTGCAAGGAGGGCAGAATCCAGCAGGCCTTCCGGGACCAGCGTGTCATAGTCGATGAACCCCCCGGTCCGCTCGCCTCCTCGAGAAACGCGATGTACCCACGGTGATGGACCACCTCCACCTGCCCCCTCGTTGCCTTGATGGGGGGAATGACCCTGACGCGGTTGTGGTGGAACAGGCCCTCCTCCTCGAGCTGGTCGATCGTATAGGCGAGCCTCTCCCTCCTCTCCGGGTGCGAGGGTGACTGCTCGTGCAGGAGGAACTCCCGGCCGAAGACGAGCGCGGTTGTCATCTGGCCTCCGCCGTGATCCCGGGGGCGACCTGGACCACGATGTCAGCGATCCGTGAAGCCCGGTAGGACCCCCGGACGACATCGAACGAGTTGCAGTGGAGGACACGGACCTCGTGGAGGTCGCGGGGATGGGCCCCTGCTGCGAGTGCACGGCGTCTCACCTCTGCGGTGCATACCGCGATCAGTTCGTCGTCATCCCCCACTCTCTCGACTCGTTTCATCTCCCCGTTCATGACCACCCTTCCCCGCGACCCGTCGAAGTGGGCGTGGAGCGTGAGGCTCACGCGCGAGACGGCGACACCGACTGCATTGGCGCATGCGGCGTGTGGAGGGACGACGCAGGGCCTGTCCGCCCGGCGCGCGATCTCCGGGACGAGGAATGGGGCGAGGTAACCGCACCCGACGATCCTCGCCGGGTCATGGGCTGCGACAGCTGCTGCGACCCTATCGCAGTAGTCTTCGATGACCTCCTCGGCACGTTCTCTTTCGAGGGCGGAAGCCGTCTCGTAATCACCGATCTCGTACCCGGCCCTGTTCAGGGCGTCGGTGAGAGTCGGAAGCCTCCCCCCGAAGGCGAGGGCATTCCCATCCCTCCACGGCTCGATGGAGTCCCTGACGACGGAGTCCCCGCCAAAGGGCAGGGACTCCGCCTTCACCACCCGCGTGACGGTCCTCGCCCCCTCGAACGTGAGTTCCTGCGTGGAAGGCATCCCATTCTCGACAGGGACGAGGTCTGTCGTCGTCCCGCCGATATCGACCGCGAGAAATCCGGACAGCTTCGTGAGGTAATGTGCGCCGAGTGCAGCGGCTGCCGGGCTCGAGTTATAGAGAATGGAAGGGTCAAGGAGCGCGTTTTCCGGTGTTGTGAGCCCGCCGTCCCCCCTGAAGAAGAGAAAGTCCCTCCTCCTCGCACCGAGGAGGGAGGCGAGCCGCGAGACTTCCTCCTTGATCCCGGCATTCAGCCGCGTCGTTGCAGCACGGGCGGGAAAATCGAGGACTGAAAGGGCATGGCTCTGTGCGATCCTCTCCACGGGGTAATACCTGCGTGCACACTCTGCTGCCGCAGCCTCGAGGACCGGGTTCCTGACCGAGAACTTCCCTGCAATGGCAACGGCATCTGCAGGGTTCGCTCTCAGGTACCGGTCGATCTCGTCCCTGTCGATATCCTCGACCACATCCCCGCAATGGTTGACGGCACCCCGGACGCCACCTCCATGGACGAGCCCTATGCCAGGCATCAGGATGGTCGCTACCTTTCGGGTCCCGCCGGCCAGGAGCATGTTGAGGGGAGTCGATGTGCTGACAGCCAGTCTCCCGTGCCGGCCCGCGTGGTCGAGCGCCAGGTCTATGCCTGCCGAGTTGGGGACTTTTAAGGACGTGATCTCCCCGTCGACGAAGGCGATATCGGTATTTGTCCCGCCCACATCCATCCCTGCGAGCATACCCGGAAACGCACCCTCCGAACGAGCTTTCCAAACGATCTGGGTTCCCATGCAGAAGAGGATTTGCGACGACCCTCCCGCCGGTGAACGGGATGCCCGCGGCACGAGACATCCCCGTGCCGGGAGACGAGCCCCCGGTCCCGACAGCGGCCTATCCGGGTGGGTTGCGGGGGAACCCCTCCTCCGAGAGCCGCTGTGCGATCTCTGCGAGGACTGCCGGGTCCTCGATTGTCGGCGGGACGGAAGGCGACTGGCCGTCTGCGATCTTTTTCATCACTCCCCTCAGTATCTTTCCGGACCGGGTCTTCGGCAGCCTTTTGACCACCACTGCGCTTTTGAAGGATGCTATGGGGCCGATCCGGTCACGGACCATCCGGACCAGTTCCCCCGCGATCTCGCCGTCCCCACGGTCGACACCCGCCTTGAGCACGACGAATCCCACGGGGACCTCTCCCTTCACCTCGTCTGCGACCCCTGCAACGGCACACTCAGCGACGTCTGGGTGGGATGCGATCACCTCTTCCATCGCTCCTGTAGAGAGGCGGTGACCTGCCGTATTGATGATATCGTCCGTCCTCCCCATGATCCAGAGGTAACCGTCCCCATCGATATAGCCGGCGTCGCCGGTCAGGTAGTAACCAGGGTATGCCGAGAAGTAAGTCCGCATGCACTCCTCCTCGTTCTGCCAGAGTGTCGTGAAGCACCCGGGGGGAAGCGGGAGGCGGATAACGATGTTCCCTGTCGTCCCTGCCGGGACTTCCCGTCCCCCCTCGTCGAGGACCCGCACGTCGTAGCCCGGCATCGGGCGGGTGCAGGACCCTGGCTTTACCGGGAGCAGCGAGATCCCGGTCGGGTTCGCACCTATCGCCCACCCGGTCTCTGTCTGCCACCAGTGGTCGATCACGGGGACATTGAGCCTTTCACCTGCCCATGCGATGGTA
>JAKPSJ010000048.1 GCA_029555345.1 Methanobacteriota archaeon
GGCCATGCTGGAGAAGGTCGACCTCGACATCGCCAGGGCCTATTCAGGGCTGAACCTCCACGCCCTGGGCAGGAGCGAACAGGCATACCCGCTGCTGAGCGCGTACGCGCGTTCGGCCAGAACGAAAAACGCCCTGGCCGAGTTGTTGATGGAACGGGGTGAATATACAGAGGCGATCGCCGCCATCGAGCCGTACCGCGGACAGAACCCCAGGGTCGACTACCAGCTCGGCGTCCTGTACGAGAAGGCATCCCGCAAGGCGCTGTCCCACGCGTCGTTCGCCAGGTACTTCATGAGGTCGGGCAATGCCAAGGCGGCGCTCTACCACCTGGAAGCGGCGCTCGCGCTGCAATCCCAGCTTCCGGACGACATCGCACAGGAGCTGAAACGCATGAAGGAGGACATCCTCAAGGCGCAGAGACCGCAGAAAGGGTGAGAGAGGGCCCGTCAATCCCTGAGAACCGCACGCACCCTGGTCAGGTCGAAGACCTCTCCCTCCCTCGTGTCCTCGCAATACGCCTCCATGAAGGGCATCCCGGCCCTCCTGAAGACCGATATAGGGGTTATCCTGCGCACCTGGAGCTCGCCGTACCCCTGCCGGGGATAGAAGACCACGAGCTCCCTCCCCTGCTTGAGGGCTTCTTCGAAGAACATCTCTCGCCTGGGCCCGAAAGGAACGGGCACGATCATTCCGAATGGGTACACGCCCTCTTTCAGCACGATCCGCTTCGTGGGCTGAGGCTTCTGCGGGGAGAGGGGGATCGCCTTCCCCCAGTCCACGTCCTGCGACGCGTCGCGGTCCTCGTCCGAGTCCCTGACCATGACACCTTTCTTGGCAAGAATCGCGGTGATCTCTTCCTCCGAGTACCTCGGGATCCTGTAGATGCCCGGCAGAACCTCCTCGAGTCCCCGGGGAAGCAGCGCTCTTTCGCCGGAGAACACGAGGAAGGTGCCCCTGATGAAGACGGCCTCCGCATGAAGCCTGCACCACCCCGTGATATTGACCCTCACGGTGTCCGGCAGGCTGTGGCGCGAGATGCGCTGGAGGAAATTGATCAGCTTCTCGTCGGTCCACCCGGCCTGCAGGGCCCTGAACACGGACCCCTTGGTGATCCTGTAGACGCTCACGATGTCAGCCTGCACGAGGTCGGCCATCTCGCCGACGTTCACGAGATCCACGGGGTCGAAGTCCCTGGGAACGAGAATGTCAAGGGTGGGCTGCACGACGACCTCGTCCGAGTATGCAAAAACCGCCGGCTCGGCCTTCCCCGTCTTGAGGGCCGCATGGACGGCCGGAGAGAACCGGACCCACGACCCCGTGACGTCTTTCTCGAGAACCCCGGCCGAGACCCACTCCTCGACAAGATCCCGCGTGCGGGGCGGGGGTGTTGCGTCCATGCGGTCTCTCGTCAGGATGAACAGGCTCATGACCCTCTCGAGGTAGTCGATCCGGAGCGCACGCTCCGCGATCGCCACGAAGATGCGGAAGTCCAGGCCGGGCCACATCCTGCAGGACCTGATGAATCGCCAGACAGCGTAACGGACGTCACCCTCCAGAACGAACGCGTTGACGGCACGCTGCAGCGGGACGACGAACCCGTCTTTGTCGGCAAGGCATCCCAGTTCCACGAGCTCGTTGTAGATCCTCGGGGTGTCCATGACATGGGAGAGCGCGGCGTCGAGTTGCTCCCTGCCCCTCTTGAAGGGCTCGAGACCGGCCTTGCACCGTATCCTGAAAGCCGCAAGGGCGTTCACCATTGTGGCATGGGCCCACAGGCCGGGTCTCTCGGCGGCCCTCCATTCGAGTGAGGCCGCATCCCTCGCATGCTCCGACCTGAGCGTGTCGATGACAAGTGCGAGCGACGGGAGCAGGACGAGTGGATCGCGCCCGCTCAGCCCTCCCTGGTAGACGAGACCCAGCCTGCCCAGGCTCTCGAGATCAGATCGCAGGGCGTCCATGTCCGCGGCGAGGGCTCGTGCCAGCGTATCCATGTCGACCTGCCCGCCCGCCTCGTACAGGTCAAGAAGGAGATCCTGCTGTGATCTTGGCAGGCCGGTGGCCACGGCGTACAGATGGTCGGGGTCAGCCAGCCTTTCCGCAAGGGCGGCGCGGTCGAGATCCTGCCCGAGGATGCGGCGCGACACGAGGGGGAGGACCGGTGCGGGAATGCCTATGAGCAGGTCATGCGTCGACGTCTTCAAGGGACCATTCCTCGATCCTGTACCGGTAACCCTGTTCGGCCAGGAATACCTGCCTCTTGTGGGCGAACGACTCTTCCGACGTCTCCCTGCTCACGAGGGTATAGAACGTGGAGAGCTTCATCTTGGGCCTGAGAATCCTCCCCAGCCGCTGCGCCTCCTCCTGGCGCGACCCGAAGGTCCCCGAGACCTGGACGGCCACGGAGGCGTCGGGAAGGTCGATGGCGAAGTTCGCGACCTTCGACACCACGAGGACAGGCACGTTTCCCCGCCGGAAAGACTCGTATAGCTCGTCCCT
>JAKPSJ010000029.1 GCA_029555345.1 Methanobacteriota archaeon
CCCGACGAAGAAGACGCGGTTACAGCGTGCACCGGTCGGGAGAAGGACAAAGCTTGGGCTTTTTTCGTCCTGCCCCTCCTTGAAGTGGATCCTGCTCTCGCGCAACTCACCCGCGAAAACCCGGCGGGCAGGTTCCCTCTCGAAACCCCCCTCCCTGCGCGGCGCCGGCGATGTCTCCGTCCCGTTCGTCATGCCGACCCACCCGCCCTGTTGAGAAGGTCAGCCAGCCGTTCCGGCTGGAAACGGAGCCGCGTGCACCCGGAGACGAGGAGCCGGCCGTCGATCTCGCGGCCGCTGCACGAGAGGTAGCGGCCGAGGAGGGCATCGCGGAACCGGAGGAAGACCTCGTCCATCCCAAGCGGTGTATTCTCGGCTAGTTCCCGTGCCTGCTCGAGCGTCATGCCGACGAGGTTCTCCGTCCCGGCCCGCGGGATCAGGACTTCCCGCGTCTCCACGCCGTTGTCCAGCCATCCCTTGATCCGCAGGTCGTACTGGAAATTGGGCTGGATCTCGTGGACGGGACAGTAATTCTGGCGGGAGAGGACGCGGTTGCACCCCTCGACAGGGCACCTCTTGATGAGTCCCGATCCGGGCGCGAGGTGGACGAATGCCCCCTCGAAGGATGCATCGCCGCGGCTGACCTCGATGTCACCCTCTTCAGGGACGACCGTTGCCGTGTTGAGGGTAAGGGAGAGCCGGCCGTTGAACTCGTCGACCGTTGCGTAGAAGACCGTGTAGACGGTGCCGGGGTTGAGGCGTTCCCGCCCCTCCTCCTTCCACGTGACGAAGCGGACGGACCCCGTTTCGTCCGCGATGAGCCCGGACTGGAGGATCCGGTCGTGCGTGGCCTCCCATTCCTGGATCACCTTGCCCCGGACCGAGGCGATACCCGGGCGGAGTGCCGCGATCGGGGAAAGAACCGGCTTGATGGTGCCTTTGCCGGGAACTTCCCTAATTGTCGTCCCGGAATGGACCTTGAGGTTGACCGAGCCCCTGTACTGGTCCACGACTGCCGACTCGAACCGGTACCAGTTCCCCTCTTTGAGTGCGGGTGCATTTGCCCGTGACCAGACAACGAACCTCACGGCCGCGGTCTGGTCTGCGGCTATCCCGGTCTGCGAGATGGAGGGAGAGGGTGGGGCCGTCAGGGCGACGACCTTGCACTCCACCGTGACCCACTCACCGGGGACGAGGGCGTCAAGAGTCTTTGCCTCGCCCGGCCCCCCGGACTGGAGCCCCGAAATCGAGAATTCGCGTGCCATCTCGTTGGTGACCGTCCGCTCGGCCTCTGCGAGCGGGACACCGAACTCCTCGACGAGGCGCCGGAGCTTGGTCTCTATTGCGGCCTTTTCCACGGCGTGGCCGTGGGACGTCACTTTCTGGGAGATTCTTTCTGCCGTTTCGGAAAAATCCATCGTACATCTCCAAGAGATCACTCATGCCGCCGGGTCACCATAAAGCATGCGGGCGGGGGGTGAAAATGATCCCGGTGCTGCACATTTATAAACACCTATCGATAACCTGTATACCATGGGAATTACTGCAGACAGTACAATTTACGACCTTTTGAAGACAAAACCGGAATCTGCAGAGGTTTTGTTCAAGTTCGGCATGGGGTGCGTCGGGTGCGCGATCGCCCGGGGCGAGACCATCAGGGAAGCGGCAATGGCACACGGGATCCCCCTCGACGAGCTGCTCTCGGCGCTCGGCGTGGAACAGGGATAACCCCGATCACTTTTTTTCCCGGCTCTTCTTCGCCTTCAGCTCCCGGAGCGTTGCCTCCGGGTGCGCGAGCAGGTAGTCTGCAACCGCGGGTTCGTGGAGGAGGGTACAGCTGCTGCAGTTCCAGACAAGCCCGTTCTTTGCGGAACTCTGCACCCACTGGCCGAGGCTTTCATCCCCGCAGGGGTAAAACGGGCAGTAACAGAAATCGCACCTCTGCCCGGGGAAGTGGCAGGGGTAGTAGGGACACTCTTCCGGGATCCACTCGGCCCAGTGGTCTCCCTGGTACCGGCTGTAGATAAAAAAGGTCGGCCTATCCCTGGGAACACTGCTGCCCGCACTCCGCTCCATCACCGTCCGTATGCCGAACCGGACGGCCTCGCCGATGCGCAACCCGATCCCGGACGAGGGAGAGGCATCGGCGTGCATGGTCTCTCCCTCGCATGCCACAACGAGGGTGTCCTGCGGGCTCTGTGGCTTCCCGGCACTGCCCTTCCCGCAGAGGACGGTCATGCGTGCCGCAGTCGCTGTCACGAGTGCGCCGAGGAGTGCCGCGTCGCTCAGGCCTTCCCCGGAATAGACCACGATCGAAAAGCCGCCTCCCGATCCGTCCCCCGGGCCCGGCGCGATGAAGACCATCAGGGAATCGTACTGGAGGATGCAGAGCCGGGAGGGGTGAGCACCTGCAAAGACCCCGAAAAAGTCGGGGGGAAGCCCCTCCCTCCGGACGGCCCGCTCGAGGATCCGCAGGGAATC
>JAKPSJ010000088.1 GCA_029555345.1 Methanobacteriota archaeon
AGATGATGTCGAAGGCCTCCCGCACGATCCGGGTGGCAAGCTGCTTGTTGCCTGTATTCATCTCGGTCTGCATCAGCCGGTTGATGAGGCGCTCCACGATGAGCATGTTGGCCTTATTGAACTCCTGCCGGGTGAATTTACCTGTCGTATGAGGGACGATCACGGGATTGAGGCTGATGTACTTGACGAGGCTCGGGTCGGTCACCTGGACTTCCCCGAGGTCCCACTTGTTGAAGAGGAGGCGTGTCGCGGGTTCGGTCTCTGCCATACTTCCTCACCTGCGCGGCTTCTCCTTGCGCCCGATGACCAGCTCTTGGAGCGAGACGTTGTTGACCTTCGTCACGACGTACCGGACGCCGGGGATATCCCCCATGGACCTGCCGAGGCGGCCGCCGATCCCCTCGATCTCGACCTCGTCGTGCTCGTCGATGAAGTTGACCGCACCGTCTCCGACCGCAAACGCCGTGACCTGCCTGCCGTTCTTGATCAGCTGGACCCTCACGCACTTGCGAATGGCGGAGTTCGGCTGCTTGGCCTCGACGCCTATCTTCTCGAGCACGATCCCGCGGGCCTGCGGTGCACCTTCGAGAGGGTCTGACTTGATGTTGACTCCGCCGTGGCTGCGCACGTACTTGGGGTCGCTCCACCGGAACTTCTTCGCGTCCTTGATGAGTTTCCTCGCTGCAAATTTGCCATTACCCATGAAATACCCCCATTGCTTCTCTTCCAGGAGGGTGGACAGGATTCACCCTTTGTGGTATATATAAACGCGCGGTGGCGATTTATACATTTGCACATGTCCACAATTTCCTCACCTCGTTGGCTTCCATTGCTAATAATATTATATCCAGATCCAGCCAACGTTGTCTGATGACCTTCCGCATTTTCAAGGAAGTCCAGTTCGACGCAAGCCACAGGCTCCTCCATTACAGGGGCAAGTGCAACTTCCTGCACGGGCACCGCTGGAAGGTGGAGGTGTGGATGGAAGGCCAGGCAGGTGAAAGGACCGGCATGGTCGCTGACTTCAACACGATAAAGGACGTGATCTGCAGGTTCGACCACCAGATCATTCTCAACAGCGAGGACCCGATGGCCGATGCGATCCGGGCGTTCCACCCGGTCGTCACCACACCGGGGGAACCAACGAGTGAAAACCTCGCGTCTCTTTTTGCGGGGTTGATCCGCGACGAGTGCACGCGCCAGGGCCTGGACGCCCGCGTCGTCAGGATAAGGGTGTGGGAGTCGCCGGCGTGCTATGCCGAAGTGGCGTATGAAGGTGGATGAGATCTTCAGGAGCATCCAGGGAGAGGGCCTCAACCAGGGGAGGCCATGCACCTTCGTCAGGTTTGCCGGGTGCAACCTCGACTGCAGCTGGTGCGACACCCGGCGGGCACGTTCTGGTGGGGAGGAGATGGACAGGGACGCGATCCTCGCGAGGGTCCGCGAGATGGGAGGCCGGTACGTCTGCATCACCGGCGGAGAGCCCCTTTTGCAGGGCCTGCCCCTCCTCTCCCTGGTCAGGGACCTCTTTTCTGCCGGGTACCTGATCGATATCGAGACCAACGGCACCATCGAGTTCTCGGGATACCAGCCCTACGCGAGCATCTGCATGGACGTCAAGTGCCCGTCATCGGGGGAGGGGAGCGACCTCTCCCTCCTCACCCTCCTCTCGGACCGCGATGCCGCCAAGTTCGTCGTCGCGGACAGGGCAGACTGCGAGTACGCTGCGAGGGTCATGCAGACCCATCCCCACCGGGGGCAGGTCTTCTTCTCACCCGTGGAGGGGGCCGACCCCCTCGAGATCGCCCGGTTTCTCATCAGGGAAGACCTGCCTGCCCGCCTGCAGCTCCAGATCCACAAGGTCATCGGGGTGAACTAGGGACGTGAAGGCCGTCTGCCTCCTCTCCGGCGGCATGGACTCCTCGACGCTCGCCTACCATGCGAGGGACAGGGGCTACCGGGTGCTGGCGCTCCACCTCAACTACGGCCAGAAGACAGAGGAGAAGGAGCGATCCTCTGCGAAGACAATCGCCCGGCTCGTCGGTGCCGAGGAGTTCCTGGAGATCGACCTTTCGTATTTCAAGCTCTTCGGGAAGAGCAGCCTCACGGACCGCACCATCCCTGTCGAGCCGTACAGCCCGGCGGCAGAGGATATCCCGAACACCTACGTCCCGTTCCGGAACGCGAACCTCCTCTCCATAGCGACGAGTTACGCAGAGTCACGCGACGCGGACGCGATCTTCATCGGGGTCCAGTCTCAGGACTACAGCGGGTACCCGGACTGCAGGCCGGCTTTCATAGAGGCGTTCCAGAAGGTGATAGAGACCGGGTCGAGGCGCGGCGACCGCATCCGCCTGATGACTCCTTTTGTCACCATGTCCAAGAGAGAGATCCTCGCCCTCGGACTCTCTCTCGGCGTCCCGTACGAGCATACCTGGTCCTGCTACCAGGCGGAGGACGTCGCGTGCGGCGTATGCGGAGCGTGCCATTTCCGCCGTGAAGCGTTCGATGCACTCGGGGTCGAGGACCCCATTCCCTACAGGGGAGGGAGATGACCGATCTCTACCGGGGGAAGAGGCTGGCGGTCGAGAAGAGGGAGTACCTGCTCCCGAACGGGAAGAGGGTCGAGAGGGTCTCGGTCCACCCGGGGAACGCCGTCGCCATGCTCCCCTTCTTCGAAGACGGGTCATGCTGCCTCATCCGGCAGTTCCGGTTCGTCGTCGGCGAGTTCATCCTCGAGGCGCCTGCCGGGACCCTCGAGCCCGGCGAAGACCCGGCCACCGCTGCCCACAGGGAACTATCCGAGGAGACCGGGTTCGATGCAGAGACCCTCGTCCCCCGTGGCTGGATCTACACGACCCCCGGGTTCTCGGACGAGGTCATCTTCCTCTACGAGGCCCGCGGCCTCCACCCCTCGTCCCTCCACGAGAAGGACGAGGACGAGGTCATCGAGACCGTGAGGGTCGGGAGAGGCGATCTCCTGGCGATGGTCAGGGACGGACGCATCAGCGATGCGAAGACGATCAGCCTCGTCTGCCGGTGCATGGGGGAGGAGAGATGAGGGCTGCCGTGCCCCTCTCCTGTCTCTGCGTTATCGCCCTCCTGATTGCAGGGTGCAGCGAGGACATCTCTTCCCGCGAGGGGGGTTACAGCGTGGACGAGTCCGGAAGGCTCGAGCTCCACTGTCCCCAGTGTACAGTGAAGGAGACGCTGCAGGAGAGGGACGGGAACGTCTCCATCTACCGAGTCGTCTTCGAGAGCGCCGGGGGGGACGTCTACGCCATCGCTGCAATCCCCCCTGTGCCGAAGGCCGGGTTCGTGGTCGCACCGGGTGCCGGTGTGAAGAAAGAAGGATACCTGCCTATCGCACGCCAGTACGCGGAGGAGGGATACGCGTTCCTCGTCCTCGACGTGCGGGGGAACGGCGGGGAGACCCAGGGGTACCCTCTCGACCTCGAGCGTGACTTCGAGAAGTTCAGGGAAGGGGCCTGGCCCCAGTACTACCTGTCGGCCTGTGACATGTCTGCGGCCCGGGAGTACCTCAAGGAGAAGCACCCAGTCCCGGTGTACGCCATGGGCGAGAGCAACGGGGGGAGGTACGCGGCGATCGCGGCCGAGACAGACCCTGCCTTCGCCGGGTTCATCGGGATCTCGACGTCCGGGTTCCCCCGTGCGGGGGATGACTATCCCGGGGACGCCCGCAGGTTCCTCCTCTCCATCGACCCCGTGACCCAGGCAGACAGGCTCTCCTCCCGGACCTCGTGGATATTCCATGCACAGGGAGATCCGATCATCCCGTTCTCCCTCGGCCAGGAACTGTTCAGGGCCCTGCCGGAACCCAAGGAGTTCTTCCCCTTCAACGGGAAGCACGGCTCGAATGCCGCCGTTCACGAGATGATACTGGGGAAATGTGCGCAAATTTATGCCGCCACGGGTTGAAATGTATTGAAGCTTTGAAGCCGTTGAGGTGGGGGAGATGACCGAGACCCAGGAGATGGACGAGGGGCGCAGGAAGTACGAGTTCAAGAAGACCCTGGAGAAGATCCAGTCGAGGCAGGGGAGCGGGACAGAGCTGATATCCCTCTACATCCCCCCTGACAAGCAGATCCACGACGTGGTCGGTCAGCTCCGCGACGAGTTCGGCCAGTGTTCGAACATCAAGAGCAAGCAGACCCGGACGAACGTCCAGAGTGCCATCTCGTCCATCCTCGCGAGGCTCAAGTACTACCGAACCCCACCCCCCAACGGGATGGCCATTTTCTGCGGCACGATCCAGCTGCAGGGAGACCGGACCGACCTCGAGTGCACCATCATCGAACCGCCAGAGCCGCTCAACCTCTACATGTACCGCTGCAGTTCGGCCTTCGAGCTTGAGCCGCTCAAGGAGATGCTCGAGGAGAAGAACGTGTACGGCCTCCTCGTGCTCGATCGGCGCGAGGCGTACTGGGGATTCCTGCGGGGAAACCGCATCGAGCCCGTGGGGGGCGTCACGTCCACGGTGCCGGGGAAGCAGAGAAAGGGGGGGCAGTCGAGCGTCCGTTTCCAGCGGCTCCGCGAGATCGCCATCAACGAGTTTTACACGAAGATCGGGGAGCGTGCGAGCGCGATCTTCCTCGCGGAGAAGGACTTCTTCCAGCGGTTCCGGGGCGTCCTGATAGGCGGGCCGAGCCCCACGAAGGAGGAGTTCGAGGCGGGCCAGTACCTCCACCACGAGATCCAGAAGCGCATCATCGGCCTCTTCGACGTCGCATACACGAACGAGAGTGGTCTTGCCGAACTGGTGGACGCCGCCCGCGACGCCCTCAAGGGTGTGGAGGTGATCAAGGAGAAGGACCTGATGAACCGGTTCCTCAAGGAGCTCGTGAAGGAGGACGGGCTCGCTGCGTATGGCGAGGAGAGCGTCCGGAAGAACCTCGCGGCGGGGTCAGTCGACATCCTCCTCCTCTCGGCCTCCCTCCGGAAGTCCCGGGTGAAGATCCACTGCCAGGCCTGCGGGCACTCGGAGGAGCGGACAGTCCAGCTCGAACCGGGCAGAACGGTTGCCGAGATCCTCTCGTCCCAGACCTGCAGGGCGTGCAACGGGCCGCTCATCGTGGACGAGGAGACCGACATCATCGAGGAACTGACGAGGCTCGCGGACCAGACCAGCACCCGGGTGGAGATCATCTCTGACGACTTCGAGGAGGGGTCGATGCTCTACTCGGCGTTCGGCGGTATCGCTGCGATCCTCCGGTACAGGACGGGGTACTGAAGATGGTCATCTCCAGGATTTATGCCACGGTCGAATCTGCCCTGAAAGAGGTGTGCGGCCAGGAAGACGTCTCCCTGGCGGACGGCGGCGCCCATGCAGACCTCGCCAGCACGGTCTCTTTCTCCCTCGCCAGGAAGAGGAGGCAGCCGCCCGCGGAGATCGCGCGGGAGCTCGCAGGGGCACTCTCCCGGCGAAAGGACCTCTCTGGTGTCAGGGTCGAGGCAGAGGGCCCCTACCTCAACTTCCATATCGGTCCGGAACTACTGGAAGAGGCGGTCATCGAGGCCACGCAGCCCGGGTATGGGTCTTTTCCGATGCGCGAGGAGCGTGTCGTCCTCGAGCACACGAGCGCCAATCCCAACGGGCCGCTCCACGTGGGCCACATCCGGAACACCATCATCGGCGATACGCTCGCCCGGTGCCTGCGGAAGGCAGGCTACGCCCTCGAAGTCCAGTACTACGTCAACGAAATGGGCCGCCAGATCGCGATGGTGGTCTGGGGCTTCGAGAACATCCCGGACTCGCCGGTTCCGGGCGAGAAGGGAGACCACCATGTCGCCCGCATCTACATCGCTGCGAACAGGGAGCTCGAAAAGACGCCGGAACGTGTCGCGGAGGTGGACCAGCTGATGCAGCG
>JAKPSJ010000134.1 GCA_029555345.1 Methanobacteriota archaeon
CGATGACGACCGAGTACGGGCTGATGTGAATGGCCCTCTTATCCTCGCTCTCGTAGTAATTGACCAGCCCTGCCGAGGATATCAGGCGTCCACCCTTGTTCTTTGCCATACAAACATATTTCTCGTTCTCGATATATAAAAAGGCTGGCAGCAGGCATGACTGGCAGGGAACTCCTGGTGGAGGGCCGCGCCCTCCTTGGCGGGGATTTCGAGGAGACGCCCGCGAGGATAGTCGTGGAAAGCGGCATCATCTCGCACATCGAGGAACTGGGGGGGACCTCAGACTGCCTCCCCTGGATCGTCCCCGCATTCTTCAACGCCCATACCCACGTCGGGGACAGTGTCGCCCTAGACGTCCCGCTCGAGGGGGACCTCGATACCCTGGTGCGACCGCCCGACGGACTCAAGCACAGGATCCTCGGATCGACGTCGCGCGGGGACCTCGTCGGGGCGATGAGGTTGACGCTCATGACGATGGCAGACGGGGGAACGGCAGGGTTCGCAGACTTCCGCGAAGGGGGCAGGGACGGTGTATCCGCGCTGCTCGACGCGGCGGAGGGTGTTTCCTGCCGGCCAATCATCTTCGGGCGTGAAGGGGGTGAATCGGTCGCGGACGGCCTCGGGGTCAGCAGCGCCCGGGACGTCGCGGGTGGCCTGGACGAGATGGTCTCGCTGGCGCGGAAGAACGGGAGGCTCGTTGCGTTCCACGCAGGGGAGAAAGACCCCGGTGACATCGACGAGGCACTCGGGTACGAACCTGACCTCCTCGTCCACTGCACGCATGCAACGCGGCTTCAGCTCCGGCGGATCGCGGACCTCGGGATACCGGTCGCCGTCTGCCCGAGGGCGAACTGGAGGTTCCGCGTCACGTCCACTGGCAAAAAGCCCCCGGTAAAGGAACTCCTCTCGCTGGGGTGCCCCCTGCTCCTCGGGACCGACAACGCGATGGGCGTCCAGCCCGACATGTGGAGGGAGATGGAGTTCCTCGCCACGGTCTACCGGGTCTCCCCCCGCGAGGCGCTGTGCGCAGCGACACTCGGCGCGTCCCTGTTCCTGGAATCTTTCCTGCTGAAAGAGAGAAACAGGGCCAATTTTCTCGTCATCGACCCGCGTTCATCCAACCTCGTCCTGAGCCGGGACATCGCAGGGGCCCTCGTATACAGGGCAGGTCCCGGGAATATCGTGAGAAAAGTTATTAATTTGTAAAAGACATTAGATAGGCAGACTGTTTTGGAGAGTAGCGATGTTCTCGGAGATCTTGGTGGCTGTTGACGGGTCGAACATGGGGGAAAGGGCGTTCGGGACAGCCCTCGAGGAGGCCCGTGTCTGGAAGGCGAAAGTCCATGCGGTCTACGTCGTCGAAACAGGGCTGTTTTCATCCCTGCCCATGGACCATACCTGGGAGATCATGTTCAGCATGCTCGAAAAGGAGGGCAGGGAGACACTTGAACGCGCAAAAGAGGCGGCGCAAAAAGCAGGAGTGGCACTGGAGATCCATATCCGGCAGGGCCACGCGGGAAGCGAGGTCCTCAAGACTGCAGGGGAGATCGGTGCTGACCTCATCGTCGTCGGCTCCCACGGCAAGAGCGAGGTGGACCGGCTCCTCCTCGGGAGCGTGAGCTCGTTCGTGGTCAGCAACAGCAGCGTGGCTGTCCTGGTGGTGAGACCATCACAGAAATGAGAGTCTCGGACTTCATGACCACCGACGTGGTCTCCGTGGAGATCCCGGGGAACCGCGACGACGTCCTCAAGATCCTCAAGCGCACCGGGATATCGGGCGTCCCGGTCCTCAAGGGCGGGAGACTCGTTGGGATCATCACCAGGAAAGACCTCCTGCAGAAGGCGGAGGAGACGCAGCTCGGCCTCCTCATGACCCCCGATCCAATAACGATATCGCCGGGTGCCACCATCAGGGACGCTGCATCCCTGATGATCAAACACTCCATCCGCCGCCTGCCGGTCGTCGAGGGCGAAAAGCTCATCGGTCTCATCTCTGTCGCGGACCTGATCGCAGCACTGGCCCAGATGAAGGTACGGGACGAGATCAAGGACTCTTACACCAGCCAGACGTTCGCCCTCTGGGAAGAGACGCCGCTCCCACTCGTTGGCCGTATCATGGAGATCTCCGGCTTCGATGCAATTCCTATCCTCGATGCGGAGAGCACTCTCCAGGGGATCATCTCCGAGCGCGACCTCATCCGCCACTCCTCGATCGAGGACACCGTCGAGGTGAGCGACTTCTCCAACGGCACCGATGACGACGAGTGGACATGGGAGAGCATCCGCGACATGCACACCATCAGCTACGGCATCTCCAAGATACAACTCCCCAACCGCCCGGTCAAGACGGCAATGGTAAAAAGCGTCATCTCGGTGCCATTGAATGCCGAGGTGAGCGAGTGCGCCCTCAAGATGAAGCGGGCCCGCGTCGACCAGCTGCCGGTCGTCAATGGCAACCGGAAACTCGTGGCGATGCTGTTCGACAGGGAGCTCATCAGGGCCCTCTGCAAAGACAGGCCCTGACAACAATGTTTATGCCTTGAGATGACACTGTACTGTTTGAAGCGCTTTTGAGTCCATTTACCAGCGTTTTCCAATATTTTGGGGTATTTCCATGAACGAAGAATACAGGGAGGGGCTGAAAGGGACGACAACGGTCGGGCTCGTCCTCCGTGACGCGGTGGTCCTTGCATCCGAGATGAGGGCCACGATGGGGTCCCTGATCGCTTCCAAGAAAGCTAAGAAGATCTACCAGATCGCAGACAAGATCGGGATGACGACTGCCGGCGGGGTCGGGGACGCCCAGCAGATAGCGCGCCTCATGACCGTGGAGTGCAGCCTCTACCAGATCAGGAGGGGCAGGCCGATATCGATCGGGGCAGTGTCGACCCTCCTCTCGAACGTCCTGAACCAGAACCGTTACTACCCGTATTACGTCCAGCTGCTTGTGGGAGGGGTAGACGAAGGCGGCCCGAAACTGTATGCAGTGGACGCACTCGGCGGGGCGTCCCGCGAGGAGGAACTGGTGGCGACAGGGTCGGGCTCACCGATGGCTTACGGCGTCCTGGAAGACAGGTACACGACGGATCTCTCGGAGGACGAGGCCGTGACACTCGCTGTCCGCGCAATCCGGTCGGCAATGAAGAGGGACGCAGGTTCCGGCGAGGGCATCCACGTCGTGGTCATCACGAAAGGGGCATACAGCGAGTTGCCCGAGAGTGAAATCGCCGGGCTCACCACGGCATCCCCAGCATAACACTTTTTTAGGTCGGTTTTGATGCTTATCGAAGAGAGGCTCAAGGAGCTGAAAGACAAGATAAACGAGAAAATTCCCGCCGGGATCACTGTCTCCGACGTGGAGTTCGAGGGGCCGGAACTCGTCATCTACACGGA
>JAKPSJ010000143.1 GCA_029555345.1 Methanobacteriota archaeon
CGGCGTGGACCCCGAGACCGGGACTGTGATCGAGAGGGGGCACCCTCTCGAGGGGCAGTCCATCGCCGGGAAAGTCCTCGTGTTTCCCCAGGGGAAGGGCTCCACGGTCGGGTCCTACGTCATCTATGCCCTTTCCCGGAACGGGAAGGCACCTGCTGCGATGGTCAATGCAGAAGCCGAACCCATCATCGCCGTCGGGGCAATCATCGGGCGTATCCCGCTCGTCGACCGGCTCGAGGGGGGCACCTCGCGAATCCGGGACGGAGACATGCTCCGTGTCGATGGGGACCGCGGTACCGTCGAGATTGTGGAGACAGGAGATGAAGCGGGGAGGGGATAGGCTCAAGAGTCTCCTGTCCCCATCCTCCTCCATGAGACCCGCACTCCTGATACCACTCTTTCTCGTCATTGCAGCAAGTGCTCTCGCCGGGTGCACAGGCACCCAGCCAGGGACACCCGCCGGGGGCATGGGCTCCAGTGGAGGGGGGGCTCTCGCGATCGGACCGACGGCCACCCTCCCGCCCGAGCAGGCCGTCGAGATACAGATAAACGAGAAAGACCCCATCTATGCGACTATAACGGCCGTTTTTGCAGGGGGGAAGGGGCAGATCGCAGTGAAAGACATCCTCGTCCGGGTGACGACTTCCGAGGGGAAAGTGACCGAACAGCACCTGGAACCGCTGAAGGGGTCCGAAGTGAAGTTCCAGGGTACGAAGGGTGACGACCGGATCGAGGTCATTGTCACCCTGAACACGGGCGCAGCGTACAAGGTCATCGACCGGATGGTCCCTTACCGGACGAGGGGCTGAAAAAAGAGGGAGGAGATTTCGAATGGGAGCCCGGGGCTCGGACTCCCCCTCTTTCTCCCATGCCTGTACCCAGGTACACCTATCATAGATGACGATGGACACCTGCTGGAGGCACATACCCGCAGCACGCAACTCCTACGCGGCCCTCTATGCCGCGTGCGAAAAGGGAGGGTACACCCTCCGCCCCGTGGACTCGCCGCAGGGGGACGTGACCTGCTACAGCCTCAACTCCCTGAATGCTCACCGGTTCATCCCCGAAATACGCAGGGCCCCCTGCGTCACGATTGCGGGGGGACCGCATGCAACGGCATGCCCCGCGGAACTTTCCTCTGTTGCCGACTACGTGGTCGTCGGAGAGGGGGAATACACTCTCCCGTCCCTCCTCGCCTCGATAGAGAAGGAGTGCGCCCCGCCACCGGGCGTTGCAACGTCAGCCGGTTATCGCAAGGCGGATACCTGCGTCCGCCTCGATGCGTACCCTGCCTTTTCCCAGATGAAAGGATATATCGAGATCTCGCGCGGCTGCCCCCACTCCTGCATGTACTGCCAGACGCCTCGGATCTTCGGGCGTGGCATGCGCCACAGGAGCATCGACGCGATCGCCCGGGAGGCCCGGAGGTTCCGCGACGCCCGGTTCGTGACGCCCAACGCACTGGCATACGGTTCGGACGGGGTCCACCCCCGCCCGGACAGGGTCAGGGCCCTCCTCTCCGCGCTCCGGGACCCCCGCCGGAAAGTCTGGTTCGGGACGTTTCCGAGCGAGGTCAGGCCCGAGTGGGTCACCGAGGAGTCGCTGGACCTGGTGACCACGTACTGCAGCAACAGGCGGTTGCACTTCGGCGCCCAGTCAGGGAGCGATCGCGTGCTCTCCCTGATCCGGAGAGGCCACACCGTCGCAGACGCAGTTGCGGCCACCGAACTCGTCCTGGATGCAGGGCTGACGCCCGTCGTCGATTTCATCGTCGGGCTGCCGTGCGAAACGGACGAAGACCAGGAACAGACGGCCGAGTTCATCCGGTGGACCGCGTCCCGCGGGCGTGTGCACGTCCACAGGTTCCTCCCCCTCCCGGGGACTCCACTTGCGGGCTTTAGCCCGCACCCGCTCCTCCCCAGCGTGGAAAGCCTCCTCGGGAAGCTTGCCCTGGAGGGGAGGCTGACGGGCACGTGGCGCGACCGGAGGCAAAGTTTTTTTTGAAAACCCCTTCGAATGATTATTCACATGAGAGATGTTCTTCTGCTGGCCGATCTCCACGGTGAGTTCGGAAAGATCGGTTCTTTCCTCGATCTTTCACCCGATGCCATCATCATCGCCGGCGACCTCACCAACATGGGCCCTGCGGATGCAGTCAAGTCACTCTTCGAATGGATAGACGTCCCGGCGTTTGCAGTCCCGGGCAACTGCGACCCGAGGGAGACTGTCGACGCCCTGGAAAAGTCCGACTGCGTCTGCCTCCACGGTTCCTCGATCAGCCTTGGAAACATTTCCCTCGTGGGAATCGGGGGGTCCAACCCGACACCGTTCTCCACGCCGTTCGAGATGACAGACAAGCAGATCGACGAGATCCTCTCCCCCCTTGTCGCGAGGATGGAACGGCGCACGCACAACGTCCTGATAACCCATGCCCCCCCGATGGGCATCCTCGACCTTACCGGCGGAAACCACGTGGGAAGCGCGAGTGTCCGCAAGCACATGGCTTCATTCGACCTTGTCTGCTGCGCCCACATCCATGAACAGAGGGGAGTTGCAGAGGAGCAGGGTGTCAAAGTCGTCAACCCTGGCATGGCGGCCCTCGGGCAGTGCGCCATGCTCCACTTCGGCGACGACCCCAAGGCCATCGGGATCGAGCTGACCCAGGTCTGAGGGGGGCGCTCTCACGGGCCCGTCCTTTTTCTCTTCTCCAGGAGCTCCAGGTACGAGTCCTGGATGGGCTCCCCCGTCACGCCAAGCGCCCCGGCAAGCTCGACAAGGTAAGATGATGGCGCCTCCGCGGACGGGTCCAGTTCTATTTCCACGAATTCCCCGAGACCTTCAACCCTGTCGAGCGTCACGGTCGCGTCCCTGACCCGGTAGTACTCCCTCCATTTCCTCACCTCGGCGACCGGCCGGAAACCCAGTGCAATGAGGATCTTCGTCATTGTCTCGCCCGATTCGACGCCGCAGATGATCTCCTCCCTGGCCTTGAGGAACGACCCGGGTTTCCGTGACCCCTTGTACGTAAGGGTGTACTTCCCTCCAGCCTCCCGCAGGCGGAGCGCCTCGTCGGTCTCCCCGAAATCCCGCGAGGGCGAGTTGAGGTACAGGTCACGCTCCATGACCGCACTCTCGAAGACTGCATGCATGCCATGCAGTCTCTCCCTCACGGCGCCGATGTCGTCGACCCTGGCCTTCAGCTCAATTTCGAGCATGGTACGATTCCCTGGAGAAACCGGTGTTTTCGAACGAGATGAGGGTTTGGAAACGATGTCGGGCACTGACATGGAAGGCCCCTTTCTTCACCGGTCGATTAACTATATCTTGCACGCTTCGAAAATGTACAGGGAATCCCAATACCCGGCGGTTCTTTCCACAGCATCACGAGGCCGGGGCATACAGGGGATACAGGGTGTTACCAATGGCAATCCAGAATGGAGATTTTATCAGGCTCAGATATACAGGCAAGGTGGACGGGGCTGTTTTCGATACAACCGACGAGGAAGTCGCCAGGGAAGCAGGGATCCACAACCCAGAAGCATTGTACGGTCCGGTCACCATACGGGTCGGCAGCCAGCACGTCATCACCGGGCTCGACGAGGCCCTCGAGGGCAGGGACGTCGGGGACGAGGGGGAGATCGAGATACCGCCTGAAAAGGCGTTCGGGCCGCACGACCCCTCGTACGTGGAGGCGTTCAACAAGAATGCTTTCCGCGAGAAACCCAAAAAGGGAATGACCCTGAATGTACCCGAGAAAGGAGAGGGAAAAGTAGTCGACGTCATCGGGAACAGGGTCCTCATCGATTTCAACCACCAGTTCGCGGGGAAGACCCCTTCGTACTGGTTCCGCATCGAAGAGCAAGTCACGGAGCCGATGGACCAGGTCAGGGGACTGATAAGGCTCTATGCCGGCAGGGACATGGACGTCTCCCTGGAGTCAGGGGTACTCACGATACACCTCCCCCCGGGGATCATTTACGACCGCAGGTGGCTCCTATGGAGGAGCAGGATAGTCCAGGAAGCGTTCTCGAGCATCCCCGGAATCGAGCGGATCGTCCTCGAGGAGACCTTCGAGCGGCCCTCGGGCTCTGGATCTGAACCCGAACAGTAGAGCAGCACGACCCCCCTTTCCTTTTCCAGGACTGCTTACACGCTCCCCCTAGAGAGGGGTGCGAGCTTTTCGACGAGCTTGTCGACCTGCTGCGGCGCCGTCCCGATGTACCGGGAGGGGTCGAGGAGGACCTCCAGCTCGCGGACGGGAATGGCCGCAGTCACGTCGCTGTCCCCTGACAGGATATCGAGGAGCGGGACATCCCGTTCGAGGGCATCCATGCTTGCCCTGCGGAGCAGCTCGTGGGCCATCTGCCTGTCCATCCCCCTCTCTGCAAGCGCGATCATCACCGACTCCGCCATGTTGACCCCGTGGAGGAGGGACAGGTTTTTCGCGACCCGGTCAGGCCTGATCACGAGCCCGTCAAGGACACTTGTCATCACGGTGACGATGTGGTCGGCGAGCACGCTCGCTTCGGGAAAGAGAACACGTTCGCACGATGAGTTCGTCAGGTCGCGCTCGTCCCACAGAGTGTTGTTCCCGAGCGCAGGTTCTACCGAGGACCGGACGACCCGGGCGAGCCCGCAGACCTGCTCGCTCCTGATGGGGTTTCTCTTGTGCGGCATGGTGCTCGACCCCACCTGGCGCGACCCGAACTGCTCTTCTACCTCCCCGATCTCCGTCCGCTGAAGCGTGCGGACCTCGATCCCTATCTTGTCGAGCGTCGTCGCCACGTTCGCGAGGTACATGAAATATTCGGCATACCGGTCCCTCGCTATCACCTGGTTGGACACGTCCACGGGAGAAAGCCCGAGCAGCCCCATCATCGTCTCCTGCACTTCCAACCCTCTCTCCCCTATCGCTGCCTGGGTTCCGACGGCACCCGTCAGCTGGCCGACGACGACCCTGGGCCTCATCTGTTCGAGCCTCTCGATATGCCGGGCGACCTCGCTTGCCCAGATGGCAAAACGGAGACCGTATGTCGTGGGAACTCCTATCTGGCCGTGGGTCCTCGCCGCGCAGACGAGGTCGCGGGTCTCTCCCGCCCTGCGCAGGAGAACGGCGAGGAGGCGACGGAGTTTCCCGTCGAGGAGCGTGGTCACCTCCCCGAGTTGGAGACCGGTGGCAGTGTCGAGGATGTCGTTCGAAGTCGCACCGTAGTGCACGTACCCACCCCCTTCCCCGCACTGCTCGGCGATCGCCCTGACGATGGCCATCATGTCATGGTTGATCTCCCCCTCGATCTGCTTCGCACGGGAGAGGGAGGCTTTCTCCGCCCCGGCGGCAATGGCATCGGCAGCCCGTTCCGGGATGACGCCGTGCCTTGCGAGCGCCCGGGCCAGGGCGACTTCAGCCCGAACGATGCACGAGAAGCGGTACTCCTCGCTCCATATCCTCCGCATCTCTTCTGTCCCGTACCGGTACTCGATGGGGTGGATTGCCATGGCTAGAACTTGGTTCTTCCCGATAATAAAAAGCAGTCAGGGGACAAACACTCACCTCCGATGCCGGCCCTCGAGGACTTCTTTCCCTACCCGGGTTTCCGCCCCCACCAGCGCGAGATGCTCGAGTTCTGCTCGGCGTGCGCCCGTGACGGCGGCATCGCCCTCGTCGACGCACCGACAGGGAGCGGAAAATCGAGTATACTCGCCGCACTCCTCGCGGGCGGCGGGGGGAGGCGGATCCTCGTTGCGGTCCGGACCGTGAGCCAGCTGAACACGTTCATACGGGAGGCGTCTCTCATCAGGGGAAAGAGGCCGGAACTCCGCTTCGCTTACCTGGTCGGGAAGAGGGGCATGTGCCCGCTCGCGGGTGAGGGCGATGTCTACCGGAGGTGCGAGGGTGTCAAGAACTTCTCCTCCCTGCTGATGCGCCAGAGGGCAGAGAACGGTGCCCTCGTCCCCTCCCGCGACCCCTATATCAGGCAGCAGGTGCGGCGGATGGACCCCCAAAGGCCGCTCCTCTGTCCTTACTTCATCGCGAGCAGGGTCTTTTCCAAGACCGAATCCGGGCTCCGCATGGCGCCCTCGCCTGAACTCCGTGCCGCTGCAGACCGCGTCCTCCGCGAGACAGTCTGGCCCCAGCAGGTCCTGGACATGGCAAAACCGGTCTGCCCTTACGAGATGATGGTGCTCGCCGCCCAGAAAGCCGACGTGATCCTCCTGAATTACCAGCATGTCTTCGACGAGGAGATCTCGAAGGCCCTCTTCGCGAACCTCGACATCGACCCATCAGGGACGATCCTTCTTGTAGACGAGGCGCACAACTGCGGCGATGCCGTCTCCGCTGCACAGAGCGCGGCGATCGACCAGGCGACCCTCGACCAGGCCGGGCAGGAGCTCGCGGCATTCGCCCGGAAGAGGGGATCGGCAGCAGCCCTCCAGCAGGTGCTCCCGCGGATCTCGGAGTTCATGGAGGGCGTGAGGAACTCTCCCGAGGCAGAGGACTGGTTCGACCCGGGCATCTTCGACAGGATGGTGGTGAGGGGGTCGCTCTACAGGGACATGGGCGCGATCGTCGATGACCTGATGGATCTCTCCGAGAAGATCCGCGAGAAGAACCTGCAAGGCGGTGATTTCCGCGAGAGCGCCATCGAGAAGCTGACCCGGTTTCTCTTCTCTCTTTCGGGTTCCTCGAAAGACCACTCGTATCTCACGCTCTTCCAGAAGGACGAGGGGAAGGTCACCCTCGAAGTCAGGTGCATCGACCCCGGGATCAGGATGAGCGAGATAGGGGGTTTTCACCACGCATGCATCCTCATATCTGGGACACTCTCCCCTGTCGAGAGCTATGCCCGCCTCTACTTCGGGGACGCCCCTGTCAGGACACTCTCCCTCCCGAATGCATTCCCCCGGGAAAACCGCCTCGTCCTGTGCGCCGGAGACATCACGACAGCATACTCGATGCGGCAGAACGAATCGAACCTCGGCCTGATCGAGGACTACATCAGGGAATTCGCGCGCCTCCCTGGGAACCTCGCCGTGTATTTCCCCTCGTACCAGTTCCTGGAACACTATGCATGCCGCTTCGCCGGGGGCCTCGGAGGCAAGTCCATCTTCGCGGAACCCCGGGACGCGCGGGACGCTGAGGAGTCACTCCAGGCGTTCCTCTCGCTCCCCCGGTCCGGGAGGTCCGGCCTGCTTCTCGCGGTTTGCGGCGGAAAGTGGAGCGAAGGGCTCGATTACCGCGGTGAACTCCTCCAGGCCGCAATGGTCATCGGGCTGCCGCTCGCGCCCTTCAACCATCTCCGGAAGATGATCATCGAGTATTACAGGCGGCGGTTCGGGGAGGAGGGGGAGTTCCTCTGCTACACGCTCCCTGCGGTCAACCGGGCCCAGCAGGCGCTGGGCAGGGTCCTCCGAACACCCGATGATCGCGGTGTGCTGGTCTTCGGGGAGAAGAGGTTCCTCGACGGGAGGGTCAACCGCGGGCTCTCGCCATGGATGAGGGAAGAGCTCCGCCCCTGCCGCTTCCCGGATTTCCAGAAGATCGTCCGGTCGTGGAGATGATGGAAGGGTCCTGCCCGATCGGTCTCTGGCATGTCCACGTTTTCTGGCACGGCGCGACCGTCAACCAGGTGAGGTTCTCCCGGACGCCCCTGCCAGGTCCCGTCCCGGTCCAGGTGAGACGTTATTGTGCAGGGTACGTCGAAGACTTCAGCGGGCTGACCAGCAGTGCCCTCTCCCCCGATTACCCCTATTCTGCCATTTACAGGGAAGTCCGGGCGATACCGTACGGGGAGACGCGGACGTACGGCCGGGTGGGATCTGCCCTGCACGGGTCACCCCGCCTCGTGGGCCTCGCGATGAAGCGGAACCCGACACCACTCCTCGTTCCGTGCCACAGGGTCGTATCGAAGGACGGGCTGGGTGGTTTTTCGCCGGACCCTGAACTGAAGAGGGTACTCATCGACATGGAGAAGAGAAATAAAGTGTTTTATCGCGGTGACGATAAATAAGACCGGTGCAAGAGGAGATGACAGCGAGAAAGAGCGCCCGCCGCTCCCGGATACGCTCTCCCTCTGCCGGCGAGTCCCGGGGAGGGGGTCCCGATCGGGCCTCCATGGTCGTATGACCGGGCGATCGGCGATAATCCTCGTCGGCGGCGAGGCGAGGCGGGCGAACGGCCAGGAGAAGTACTTCTTCACGATGGAGGGGCGGACCTTCATCGAGAGGCTGGTGGAAAGCCTGGGAGGGGTCGTCGACGAGATCGTCCTCGTCGCCAAGGACCCTGCCCAGTGCAGGCGTTTCTCCCACCTGGAGGGCGTCCGGTGCGTGACCGATATCAGGAAGGGCATGGGGCCGATAGGCGGGCTCCACGCCGGTGCGCTCGCGGCATCAGGCGACCTCCTCTTCGTCTGCGCCTGCGACATGCCCTGCGTCTCCCCCGGTGTGGTTCGGCACCTCTTCTCGCTCATCGGGGAGGAGGACGCAGTCATCCCCCGGTGGACCGACGAGATGATGGAACCTCTGCATGCAGTGTACAGGAGGACATCCCTCGTCTCCTGCATGGAACGGCAGGACCTGTCCTCGCTGCGGGATCTTGCCAGGTCACTCCATGTACATTACGTGGATGCGGGGGGCCTCGCTAGTATCGACCCCGGGCTCCGCACTTTCACCAATATCAACCGGCCCGAGGACCTCTCGTCCCTCTCACGTGGAGCATGACAGCGTCGCAGACGGGGTCACGGTCTCTCCCGGTTCAGCAGGGACCCTCATCTGGACTGCTGCCGTGATATCGTTGCCGGAAAACTCCACGAGGAAATCCCCGGGAGTCCGAATCGTCAGGACTCTGTACTTATCGATGCTGTACGTCTTGGCGAACCCGTCCTCTGCGATGATGTTCCCGGACCCCCTGTCACGTACCCTGACCTCGAAATATGCATTCGGACTGATGACCGTCTGCGTCACGTAGACGTCTTCCCTCGTCGTGAACCGGCTTTCGTACCAGATGTTCCTCGTGACCATCTTTGGAGAGAGGCACATCTCGATGAAAAGCGGGGGGGTCTTGACGGTGACAGAGTATGCAGTGGCATTGTTGGAGAAGGGGATCGCGTTGCGGTAGACGACCTTGTACACCGTGGGCTCTATTGTCGGTTCCGGCAGGTTGGTGTAAGAATTTGGGGGTGGAGAGGTCGTGGGTGTGGGAAACGGTGTTGCAGGGGTGACGAACAGGGTGTCGATGACGACATGCGTCGGCGCTGCAGTGGGCTCTGATGTACCCACATTTCCTTTTCCCTGCGAGAGACTGCCTGGATTCTCCTTTGGAGGAGTGATGCACCCGCTGACCAGAACCCCGATTGCGAGGACGACAACGAGGAGAGAGACGATCCTGGCACCCTTCATTGAAGAGAGGGATTGATGCCGCCTGTATTTATGCATTTACAAAAATTTTTACAAGAACGTTTCCTGCCAGCTCGGCTGGGTCCTAGTGAGTGACGGGGGCAGGCCCCTGCACACGTCAATGGAAGGTATGTGCCGCTTCTCTTTCCTTGGAGTGCCCCGGGACCACCAGGAGAGAGGTGAGGCGGTGCCTGC
>JAKPSJ010000011.1 GCA_029555345.1 Methanobacteriota archaeon
CCGGTCTCCTTTACGGCAGCAGGGCTCTCGGTGGCGAGGAGGATTCCTGCGACCCCCCTCTCCAGGACCTGGAGCGCGAGGGCCGCCTCCTCGGGGGAGGTCACCCGCGCGATGATCCGATCGGAACGGGCGACGAGGTTCTCGAGAGGAATCACCTTCCAGTCATCGGCATCGACGATGACGTAGCCTTCCCGGGATTTCTCTGCAGCCAGATCCTCGCTCTCGCTGCCCGTGATGCAGACTTCGAAGACGTCCTGCCCCGGGACAAGGTCCCCGTCCGGTGCGACGACCTTCACCCTGCCGAGCGCCTTGACATCCCCCGCACAGTCGGCGACAATCGTCCCTGCGCCCGACTCGAGCGCGGCCGTCGCTATCTCTTTCCTCCAGGGCCGGGCGTCGACCCAGAACTCCTTCATTCAGGCCCCCTTCAACGCTCTCGACGGCTCCATCTCCCCGTGCACCACCCTGCAGAGCGCCTCCACGAAGGCACGGGGGTCTTTCCTCTGGAAGGCGTTGCGGCCGACGCAGACACCCGCACCACCCGCCCGGACGGAGTCCCGGATGATCTCGAGCGTCTCGAGGTCCCCCGCCTTCTCCCCACCCGCGATGAAGACCGGGACAGAGCAGGCCGAGACGATATCGGCGAAGGATTCCGGGTCTCCCGTGTAGTTGGTCTTGATGAGGTCGGCCCCGAGTTCCTCTGCCACCCTGACGCAGTGACCGACGGTCTCGGGGGCCGTGGGGTTGATCCCCTTGCCCCTCGGGTAGATCATCACGAGAAGGGGCATCCCCCACCTGTTGCAGTCCCTCACGATCTTTCCGGCCGACTCGAGCATCCCCGACTCGTTCGGGGCACCGAGGTTGATATGGATGGAGACTGCATCCGCCCCGAGTGCGATCGCCTCCTCGACAGTGCAGACGATCACCTTGTCGTTCGGGTCTGGGTTCAGGGAGGTGCTGCCCGAGAGGTGAACGATGAGCCCGATATCCCGCCCCTTCCTCCGGTGGCCCCTCTTCACGATCCCCTTGTGGAGGACGATCGCGTTCGCACCCCCGTCGCTCACCTCGGAGATCGTGTGTGCCATGTCCTTCAGCCCCTCGATCTGGCCCATCGTGAAGCCATGATCCATGGGCACGATGACCGCCCGCCCCGTGTTCCGGTCCATGATCCTCTCGATGCGGATCTCCTTTCCAATCATTTTTTCCCCTCCTGGAGCACCTCGTATGCCTCTTTGGCAGACCGCCCCTGGTGCACGATGAGCGCTGCGGCGGCGATGAACCTGTCGGGTGTCGGGTGCTGGAAGGCGTTTCTCCCGATCGAGATGCCTGCCGCCCCCCCTTCCATCGCCCCCTCGATCATCTCGAGGGTCGAAAGATCGCTCGTCTTGCTCCCGCCGGCCACGACGACAGGTGCCGGGCAGCCCCTCGTGACTTCCCTGAAGCTGTCGGGGTCCCCCGTGTAAACGGTCTTGACGATGTCGGCGCCGAGCTCTGCTGCGACCCGCGCAGCGAGGCTCACGTAGTCGACCTGGTGTTCGTTCTCGATCTTCCTTCCCCTCGGGTACATCATCGCGAGGAGGGGCATCCCCCACTCCATGCATTCGACCGCGATGCGACCGAGGTCGGCGAGCATGCGTGCCTCGGAATCGGCCCCGATATTCACGTGGATCGAGACGGCGTCTGCACCCATCCTGAGCGCGTTCGTGACGGTGTTGACGAGGACCTTCTCGTTCGGGTCAGGCCCAATCGACGTGCTCGCAGACAGGTGGAGTATCAGGCCGATGTCGCGGCCGCTCCTCCTGTGGCCGTAAAGGGACAGCCCGATATGACCGAGGACCGCGTTCGCCCCTCCCTCCGCGACGAGGTCGACGGCACGCCCGAGATCTATCAGCCCCTCCATCGGCCCGTTGGTGACGCCGTGGTCCATGGGGACGATGATCGTTTTGCCGGTGTTCCGATCCATGATCCGTTCCAGACGAATTTCTTTTCCTCTCATCATGATCTCCTGCCCATGCAGCACATTTTTTCTGAGAAAACGGCTGGTGGGCTAGTTAAAATACCTAAAATAACCGAAATCCGTGCAACCCTGTATCAGAGCCTGGGCTCCTCCCAGGAGATGCGCGAGAACAGGCCTTTCGATGCCGATGCAAGGCTCGCCGCTAGCAGGGATAAAAACGTTCACCGGCGAAAAAACACTCACCTTGCATTGAAGAACTGGGTTGTCTGTCGCTCTATATAAAAGTAGTGAGGAGGGAGCGCTCACTTCCTGACTTTCTTGAGGGAGATGACATCGCCGAGGGTCGGGACGACCTTGCCGCCAGGCTTTCCGCTCTCCTCCGTGGAAGGCGAATCTATGAGGCGGATATCCAGTGCCTTCTCGAGTTTCCTCCTGACGTCGTCCTCCGGTATGAGGTCTCCCTTCTCTATCTTCTTGATCAGGAGTTCCTTCTCCTTGAGCTGCATGGCAAGCTCCTTCTGGGACCACCCCCTCTCCATCCGGGCCTTGCGGATCCTCTCCCCGTAGTCCTCGACAATCTCCCCCTCGATGAAGTCAAAGACGTCCCTCTTCCTCTTCTCGGGCAGCGTCGGGGACACGCGGGGTGGGGTCCCGGTACGAGTGCCTGACTTTTGGGGTTGGGGGACCTCGGTGCCGTATCGTGCACACCGGGCACAGACCTCGAGCACAGCTCCTTCCACGCGGACCGTCTTCGATTGCCCCTGTATGATGGCACCGCACATTTCGCACTGCATACTCGTCGCAAACATCTTTATAGACATTTTTCCCTATATACTTATTCGAGGCAGGAAAATGGTGGAAAGTGCCCGTCAATCCCAGGAACCCCAGAACCCCGAGGAGCTCTACCGCTACCTCCTCGACAGGGTCACCCACATGGAGACCCGCAACCTGGAACTGCGGGAACAGATCCGCCAGATGGAATCGGACAAGAGGTACGTCGAGACCCAGAAGATCCGGTACGAGCGCGAGGTCAGGAAGCTCAAGAGCGAGATAGAGCAGTTGCGGAGCCCCCCGCTCATCATCGGGACGATCACGGATGTCCTCGGCGACGGGAGGGTGGTCGTCAGGAGCAGTGCGGGCCCGCGGTTCATGGTCAGGAGTTCGATGTGCATCGATTCCGAAAAACTCAAGCCGGGCGTCCGGTGCACGCTGAACCAGCAGTCCCTTGCCGTCATCGATGTCCTCCCCGAGAGTTACGATGCCCAGGTCTACGGCATGGAGGTCGTGGAGAGCCCCGAGGAGACGTACGCGGACATCGGCGGCCTCGACCCGCAGATAAACGAGATCCGCGAGGCCGTGGAACTCCCCCTGAAGAAACCCGAGCTCTTCGAGCGCGTGGGAATAGAGCCGCCGAAAGGCGTGCTCCTTCACGGGCCCCCGGGGACCGGGAAGACGCTGCTCGCCCGTGCTGTCGCCCACGAGACGAATGCGCATTTCCTCCGTGTCGTGGGTTCCGAGCTCGTCCAGAAATACATAGGCGAGGGCGCACGCCTGGTCAGGGAACTCTTCGACCTCGCGAAGAAGAGGGGGCCGGCCATCATCTTCATCGACGAGATCGATGCGATCGGTGCATCCCGCACCGAGTCGACAACGTCGGGTGACCGCGAAGTGCAGCGGACATTGATGCAGCTCCTCGCAGGGATGGACGGGTTCGAACCGCGGGGGGACGTGAAGATCATCGGGGCGACGAACAGGATCGACATCCTCGACCGCGCCCTCCTCCGCCCGGGCAGGTTCGACCGGATCATCGAGATACCGCTCCCTGACAGCCAGGGGAGGGCAGCCATCCTGAAGGTCCACACGAGGAGGATGAACCTCGACAGGAACGTGGACATCGAGGAGGTCGCCGGGTTGACGGAGGGGAAGAACGGTGCCGACCTGAAAGCGATCTGCATGGAGGCAGGGATGTTCGCCATCAGGCGCGAGAGGGAGGCCGTGTCGAGGGATGACTTCCTGGATGCGATCGAGAAGATCGGGCAGGACTTCGAGCGCAATGTCATCAGGAGCGGGTATGGCGCGATGTTCGCCTGAATGACCTTTCACCTTTTTTCCCCTCTTCGTCATTTCAAGTGGGTAAATTGAATTCAAGTTGACAGCACCCAATACGGATCATTGCGATTTCCTGGTTTTCGAGTCCCTGAACCGCCGCCGGGGCGCCCTTCTGGGGCGGCGGGGTTCCTCGCATCGGGGGGTGTGGGGGTGGTAACCCCCACTCATACTCACTTACTTCCCCATTCAAAATAGCGAAGAGCCTTTTTTTCATAGCCCCGCTATCCCATGGCGGCCGGGGTGCATCGCATTGGGGGTGTGGGGGCGAACAGCTCCCACGGGAAGTACCCAAAGCGGCACTTTCCCATAGAAAATTTAAAATATTTTCCACTGCACCCGCGTAGTTAGGTGCTTACATGAGTATGCTTCAAGAATTCATGGACTTCCTGCGTGAATACAAGGTCATCGGGCTTGCGATAGCCTTCATCATGGGCCTTGCCGCAAACCAGCTCATCATGTCCCTTGTCAATAACATCGTCATGCCGGTCATCACGTTCTTCATCCCGGGAGGGGAGTGGCAGACGTCGAAACTCGTGATCGGGCCGGTCGTGATAAGCTGGGGGAAATTCCTCGCGGACCTGATCTACTTCATCGTTGTCGCATTTGTCATCTTCCTGATCGCGAAGAAGCTCCTTCGCGAGGAGAAAGTCACGAAGAAGTGACCCGGGGGTCCTCCCCGTCACTGCCTTTCCTGCCGAAGTACTGGTCTTCCGTGCACCAGACCTCGATCCCTGTCGCCCCTTCCTCCTCCTGCCCAGGCGTCTCTCTCCCATCGCCCGCGCCGGGCTTCACGGGCGCATCGCTCACCAGCATTCCCTCCCGGAACGTGTAGACACGCCTGAACTTCCAGCTTTTCTGCAGGACCGGTTCTCTCCCGTAATAGATCGTCCGGGCAATGTCAGCAGTGCAGAACGTGCCGGGGGAAACCTCGAAGATCACGTCATGCATGTACCGGCGGACGTACCACCGCAGGTCGGATGCGAGAGAGAGGGCGCTCCCCAGGGACGCAACGGTAACCTCGACTCCCATGGGCGTTCTCTCGGGCTGGTAGAACCGAAGCGCCTCCCTGCTCGTCTCCGACGAAAGGAGGGCAGAATAGAGATCGACTCCTTCCCGGGGAACGAAGACCACCCGCATGATCACCTGCCATACATGGTCTTGCCGCCGTGATTAGGGTACGCCTGGATATAAGGTTGCATGACCTTCCCGGTGGCGTGGCAAAGAAAAGACGTGTTGGGATTATCAGGTATACATGCGGAGGTCCGGGACCTGTTCGTTCCTGACCTTCCTCACGGCATTTTGGAAATCTTCCTGGGAGACCGCGTCTGCGTCCCTCCTCACGGCGTTCATCCCGGCCTCGCGGCATATCGCCTGGAGTTCCGCACCCGTCGCACCCCCGGTCATGCCCACGAGTTCCGAGAGATTGACATCCCTCTCGAGGGTCATGCGCTGCGTGTGGATCCTCATGATCTCCATCCTGCCCTCTTCGTCCGGGAGCGGGATCTCGATGACGCGGTCGAACCTGCCCGGGCGGAGGAGCGCGGGGTCGAGCATATCGACCCTGTTCGTGGCGGCCATGATGCGCACGTCCCCCCGCGTATCGAAACCGTCCATCTCGGCGAGGAGCTGCATCAGGGTACGCTGGACCTCGGCACTCCCGGACGTTCCGTCGTTGGTCCTGGTGCTGCCGACTGCGTCGATCTCGTCGATGAACACGATGGACGGGGACTTCTCCCTCGCGAGGGCGAACAGCTCCCGCACGAGCTGGGCCCCCTCCCCGATATACTTGTGGACGAGCTCGCTCCCCGACATCCGGATGAAGGTCGCCTTTGCCTGGTGCGCCACCGCCTTCGCGATCAGTGTCTTCCCTGTCCCGGGAGGCCCGTACAGGAGGATGCCCTTCGGGGGCTCGACTCCCACCTTCACGTATATCTCCGGTTTCGTGAGGGGGTACTCGACTGCCTCCCGCACTTCCTCGATCTCCTTCGAAAGCCCGCCGATCTGGCTGAACGTCACCTTCGGGGACTCTTCGAGTTCCATGATGCGGACCCGGGAATCGAATATCGACCCGACGACCTTCACGATAGAGAGTGCGTTGTTGACGGCGACCTTGGTCCCGGGCTTGAGCTGGCGGAACAGCTCGTCGTTGACATGGGTGAGGTACTCCTGGTTGTTGCCCTGCTGGCGGAGGTAGACCTCCCCCTTCTCCAGGAGGTCCACGACGACGGCAACGAAGAGCGGCATGCGCTTGAGCTGGTTGTTCTCGCGTTTCAGCTGCGCATTCTCCCGAAGGAGCTCGTCGTTTCTCACCTTCAGGTCGAGGATCTGGGACTCGAGGTCCTGGATCTTCAGATGGACTTTGATCTCGGTATCGGCTCCGGCGTTCTTTATGACGCTTTCTTCCATGCTACACTTATATCTGGACTTTCCTACATTTATGTGGTGTGATTGTGATCATCCGGGGAAGGGGGATCTCGGGGGGATGCGGGACAGGGCCGGCGCTGGTGAGCCCGGCCGCCATCTCTTTCCTGGCCGGCGTGGACC
>JAKPSJ010000073.1 GCA_029555345.1 Methanobacteriota archaeon
GGTGGTGGGACCCCCTCCCGTGGTTCGCGGCATACTCGTAGAAGTAAGCGCACATGGCCTCCACGGCCCTTCCCGGCGTCTGGCTCGTCGAGGCGGAGTCGAGGTAAATGCACCTGGAGAGGACAGGGAACTCCTCCCGCAGGCGTGCGAGATCGTACATCGGAAAGAGATATCGCCCTCCCCCTCCTTGAGAATTGCCGTCGGGAGGAGGGGTCACATGAAGTCGGCGAGCCCCTTCTGCTGGGACTTCTCCTGGCCGAACGTCGACTCTATCGCCATGTCGAGCACGGCAACTCTCTGGCGGGTGTAGTCCGAGACCCTGTACCGGGCGCAGATGTCGCGGGAGACCTCGAGGTACTTCTTCACCGAGCCCTCGTGCACAGTCGGGACGATGTTCCCGCCGCACCTCGTGCACTTCCCCGAGAGGGGCATTCTCCGGAAACTCGCGTTGCACCGCGTGCACCGGAACTTCTGCCTGGAGAACGCCGAGAGGTTCCCCATCAGGTCGCGGATGAAGTGGGTCGTGAGGACCCTCTCGGCGACATCGTCCTCGTCCACCGCCCTGATCTTCCCGGCGAGCTCGAGTTCCTTGTTCAGCTTGTCGATCATCGTCTTCTGCTGGGTGTACATCGATTCGATCGGCCCTGCCGAGATGTCCGCCGTATCGTGGGTGAAAGAGAACCCCTCCATCTGCGCCGGGGTCCCGAGCCGCCTTCCCACCCTGTCAACGAGCCCTTCCACCTCGCGGGGGTGGGCATACCGCAGGGCCGCGAGGTAGAACTCGAGGGGGTAGCCGGGTCCCACGTCGATGTTGTGGCTCTCCCTGTCGATCTCAGCGGGGTCGAGCCGCGTCGTGAGGACGAGCGGGGCGTCCATCGTCCCGCCCCTCGTCTCCGGGAGGAAGGACCGCGAGAAGTTGATCAGCCCGTCGAGGAGGAGCATGATGCAGTCCTCGTCCCCGTCGCACTGCCCGGTGAATATCCCGTTGGCACAGACCGTGTGCTCGTCGGTGACGGTGAGGCAGAAGACGCGGTCGTCGGGGCAGGGAACGACCTCCCGCCGGGCGACCCGGTCCGCGAGGACGTTTGCCCCGACCATCACGGGCACGGCATCGCCCTCCTTCACCTCGACGGCGCGGACCTTGCGCAGGTACCCGGTATCCCAGACCAGCATCGCGTGGTCGGGTGTGACGGCGATCGAGGCGCCGCCCTTCGTCTCGAACCGGACGAGCGCCTGCGGGGCCCGGTGTATCGAGACAGAGGTCACGCGCCGGAGGTGTGGCCTCCCCCCGGTGTCCACCGTCCGGACGAGGAGTGCCGACTGAGGGTCCGAGTAGTACGTCCCGAGCCGGTCTATGCCGGGCCGCGAGAGGTCGAAGTTCTCCGAGACGATCTGCCGGATCGGCTTCGTGCTCCACTCCCGGCCGTCGAAGGCCTCGACCAGGGTGTCGCCGTGGAAACAGTTCCGCCTCTTGGCAGCATGGAAGAACGGGTGGGCGTACCCGACGTTCGCCCGGGAGAACCCCACGATGCGGGCGAGGACTCCGGCGCTCGTGTGGGGCGCAAGGCCGATGACCAGGTGGCCGAGGAGGTCATCCCGCGAGTCGACGCGGTAAAACGGGGGAAGACCATAGCACTTCTCGAGGAGCTCGTCCATGAACTGGGCGACGCGGACCATGTACTCGGCGCAGGAGTCGGAGACGAGGATGTCCTGGGGGCGCAGCTCGACCACCTGGTGGGGTGACGAGAGGGGTTTTCCCTCGATGTCGGCTGTGTAGCCCAGTTCCCTCAGCTTCCCGGGTGACACCCCCACCTCGACCGGGCGGATGTGCGTGAGGGGCAGGTCGATCATATCGAAGCGGACCGTCCCGTCCTTGAAGACATAGATGTCCTGGGCTGCCCGCAGGAGACCTTTCTCTATCGGCTCGACCGTCTTCTCCCGCGATATCAGGCCCCGGACACCCTTCACGAGGGCGATGGCGTTCTCGCGGAGCCCGAGCCTCTCCACAGCCTGCACGTACTCCTGCCTGACGTCGAGCTTCGCGGTCGATGAGCAGACGGCAGGGACGTGGCACGCGGGGCAGTCGCCTCCTCCGGGCACCTCCCTCCCGCACCTGGGGCACGTGTAGACAGGTTCCGTATGGTTGCCGCAGGTGCACCGGTTCCGGAACGTCTCGGCCCCGCAGGACGGGCACCGGCGCCTTCCTGCCTCGATGGTGATCACGCCCCCGTCCATGTTCGGCTGCGGTGCGTGGTTCTGTGCCTCCTGGAACGAGCGCCTGGCTCCCCCGGCCTCGCCGAGGGGAAAGAGCCCGTGGGGCGGGGGGTTCATCTTCCGGGGCCGGGACTTCCCCGGGCGCCCCATGCGGCCGCCGATCCGCGTCCCTGCCCGGGACCTCATTGGGAGGCCCGAGAGGTGGCTGACCAGCGCGAGGGTGTCTGCGCCGGCGGGCGCACTCTCCCAGGCCGCACGCTTCTTCAGTTTCAGGTCGAGGCCGAGGCAGGCGAGGAAGACGAGGTACTCGCCGATGCAGACCTGGCCTTCGCGCACCCTGTGGGGGAGCAGGATCTCCTCGAGGAGATGCTTGATCCGCGGGTCGGGCGGTAGGACGAGGACGCCGTGGAGGATCTCACCCTTCTCCGAGACGTAATCGGCGAGCTCCCGCACCTCGGGCGGGGATATGTCGTCCCAGAGGCAGGTGAAGTCGGGGTGGAGGAACGCCCCTTCGAAACACTGGGCGATGGCCTCTTCCTCCGTCCCCGGCCTCTCCTTCCCCCCCTCCTGGCACCACCACTCGTGGCAGTACGCAGGCGGCACGAGGGGGTGGTTGTTCTCCAGGAATTCGCCGTACCCGACGAGGATCTCCCCGACGTCGAGGATGCACTCGACATCGTCCTTCAGCCCGACCGCGAGCTCTGCGTCGTCGACGCGGAGCACGTCGCCGTTCTTCAACCGGACGGTCGGCCCCTGGATCGTGTCCACGGGGACGATCCCCGCGGCCTTTCCCGGGCGCTCGACCTTCATCTGGGTCCCGACCGCGAGGTAGTCGCCGAGGATGTGCATGGTCGCCGGAGAGAGCCCGGCCGCTGCCAGCCCCGTGTTGCGGGAGCGGCCGTACCGGAGCCGGAACCCCCCCTTCCTCGTGGGGTACGCAAAGACCGGGCGTCCGCCGATCAGGTCGCGGAGGTACTTGTCCCGCGGGGCGATGCCGCCGCCGTTCTCCCCGTCTCCCGGTTTCGCCACGCCCTTAATCAGCTCCTCGAGCCAGTCCCAGCCGTCCAGCGAGAGGGCACGCACGTGCTTCTGGACCTTGGGGGCCTTCAGGGCAAGCCCCTCGGCGAGTACGAGCGCCATCCCGCCCCGGACCGCGTTCGTCTCGACCCGCTCGAGGTTCCTGTACCCGCTCACCTCTTCCTCTTCCGTCCCCTCCCCGTCGATGCAGACCGGGCAGTTCTGGACGATGAGCCGGATCTCGTGGTCCGAGGGGAGGTACTGGAGGTTCATGATGGAGTTGTACTGGCGTACCTCCTCGATGTAGCGTTCGACCTCCTCGGGGCGGGGGACGTACCTGTTCATCCCGAGTTCCCGCCGGACGAAGTCCCCGACGAGGACCGACAGGGCCTGGGCCGTGCCGCCCGCACTCCGGATCGGCCCTGCGTAGTAGATCTTCAGGTACTCCGTGCCGTCGTCGTTCCTCCCGGTCCCCACCTTCGCGATCCCCTCTGTCGGGGCGGCGACGACACCCTCTGTGAGGATGGCCATTGCCGTCCGGATGGCATGGTCGAGCACCTCCTCGCGGCTCTGCTCGCCAAAGCGCCTCTGGACGAAGTCTACCCCGATGCGGAGGGCCGCTTCCTCGCGGGACACCTGGCCCTCGAGCTCCCTTATCCGGGGAGCGAGCCCCGGGATGCCGAGCAGGGCCTCGACCCTGTCCGCGAGGTCACTCGCGACAGGGATCTCGACTTCCGTCCGCGGGTCCATGCCGAGTGCCCGGGCCTTTTCCGCGACCTCCATCGCGCGGGAGAGCCCTTCCTCGAGCGCTGCGAAGTACTCCTCCACGGCTGGGGAGCAGGGGATCATCACCATCTCTCTTGCCATGGGGAGACTTATCCCTTCGGGTTTTCCCGCCCGCCGCGGAGACGCCCTTCCCGGACCGCCCTGCAAAATGAGAGGACTGATTCTTTCGCGGTCCTTGCGCCGCTCTCAGTCCCCTGGGCCGGAGAGGAGGGGCCCGATCCCCTCCCCGCCCATCTGCCAGAGCACAAGCGCTGCATACTGGCGCATCTCCGGGTCTGCGGACCCGAGCTCCGTCTGGAGGACCGGGACCGCGTCCTTCCCGACCCGGCACAGGGCCTGCGCAAAAAAACCGCGTGCCACCGGGTCTTTTGTCTTGAGGGCTGCAACGAGGGGGCGCACGGCAGGCTCCCCGATATGGCCAAGCGCGGCCGCAGCGTATCTCCGGAACTGCACGTCGGTGTTCTCTTCGATCGCCGCGACGAGAGGCCCGATGCTCGGGGCACCGATCAGGGCGAGGGCGGACGCTGCGTACCACCGTGCATCGCTGTCGGAATCCTCGGCCATGAACCGGACCAGGTCCGGGACGGCAGGCTCGCCGCACGCAGCGAGACGTGCCACGGCGCTTCTCCTCGCAGCGAGGTCCCCTTCGGCGAGGTCAAGGAGCAGTTCCGCGACTTCCGCACCGGTCACCGGTCGCCCTCTTCTGCGGGTGCATGCGCCACTTCCACCCTCGCCCCCTCCGCGATCGTCACAACCCTCTGGGGGAAGGGGATCTCGATTCCAGCCTCGTCCAGCGCTTTTTTTATCTCCCAGAGCATCTCTGTCCTCACAGACCACCAGACACGGGACGGCGCCCAGATGAACACCCTGATCTTCACGCTCGAATCGGCGAGCTCTTCCACGAAGACGCTGGGAGCCGGGTGGGCGAGCACGAACGGGTGGGCCTTGAGCAGTGACTCGATGATCTGGATGGCAGCCTCTGCATCGGACCCGTAGCTGATGCCAATCGTGTATTCGAACCTCCTCGCGACATTGGCGACGTAATTGATTATTTCCGAGTTGAACACCTTCTCGTTCGGGACCCGGACGTAGACACCCTCGTACGTCTTGATGATGGTGGAGAGGACCCGGATCTGCTCGACCGTACCGCTGACCGACCCTATGGCGACGTTGTCCCCTGGTTTCATTGGGCGCTCGGCGATGACGAAGAGGCCGGAACCGAGGTTCGAGACGATTCTCTGGCTTGCGAACGCAGCGACGAGGCCGAGCGTCCCACCGACAACAAGCATGTCGGCGAGCTGGATGTCGAAACTCGGGAGCGCGGCGTATACCCCGATGATGACGATGACTGCCTGGATGACCTTGACCAGCTTGTCGAGTTCCGTGGGATCGACCCGGTCACCCAACGCCTTTTTCAGGTAGATCGCGACAATCCTCGCGATGATGACTGTGACGAGGACCGCGATGCCAAAGACGAGGATATCGAGGGGGGTTACCGTGCCGATGATTGGAGAGGAGAGCGAGTCAAAGACCATGGCCTTTCAGTCCCCCACGCCGTATTCCATCAGGTAGCTGGGCTTCTCGGGAATGAGGCTCCTCCTGGTCTGGTACACCCGCAGCGCCTCCTGCATGCCCTTCGCCGGGGGTGTCTTGCTCACCCACGTCTCGCCGAGGAGGCGGGAGTAGACGACCATCTCCGCGGACATGGCCGCGTGGGGGCCATAGAAGATCCGGAGGGAGGAACTCTCGAAGACTGCCCGGGACACCCATACCCAGTCTCTCCCCGCGTTCCTGATCCTGAGCGAGAGGACACCCTCTTCGAGTGGGTTCACAGTGGGAACGTCGTTGGAAACGCCTGTCTCTACGTGCCGCGTGATAATGCCCCGTTCCGGGGAACCGTACAGGGAGTACTTGGGCTGTGCAAGCGAGAAGACATCGATCAGGGTGAAATTGTCTCCCGTTCCAGAAAAAACCCCTGTCTCGACCGGGAACGTGAGGAAGACCTCGACCTCGGAGAGGGGCATGACTGCGATCGGAGTGAAATGGAACTCGACTGCACCTGTGACTTCCTGGGGGAGATTGACAGGCTCCACGGGGTTGACGGTGAGAGCACCCTCGGTGAACCCGAGCCTCTTCTCCACCCTCTCGTATGGCGATATCCTCTCGTAAATAGTAAACTTCTCGTTTCTCCTCGTTTCTATCGATATACCGCTGTCCTCGAGCCGGAACGGTATCGAGTGCCTCCCAAACACAGGAAGAGGTCGTGCTCTGGGAACATATACTTGACCGGGACCTGCGGTCTTCTCATGCCCCGGGAGAACTCTCTTCCGGCCCGTCGTTCCGTTCCCCTGCACCGATGACCGACAGGATGAACTCGCGCGATTCCCCGTCGGCCTCGTGGAGGAGGGGCACGAACCCCTGGAGGAGCCTCGGGTTTGAGACCTCCCTGATTGCCTGGAACACCTTCGCCCTCTCTGTCGCCTGGGAGGCGGAGAGGTAGAGGAGGATGCGCCGGTAACCCTCCTCTCCGTGGTGCATCAGGGCCTCGAGTGCAGCCGATCGGACGGAGCCGTCCGGGTCACCGGCAGCCCGGAGGAGGTCGCCGAGGGCAGCGAGGTCCCGTATCTTCTGGAGTGCGAGCGCTGCACCCCTCCGAACGGACGGAGGGCCGTTCGCGAGGGCCAGGCAGAGCAGCGGGGTCGCTCTCGTCCCGAACTCCCCCAGTGCATACGCGGCCCTGCTCTGGACGAACCGGTCCGGGTCCCCGAGAAGCTCGACGAGGGGTGGGATCGCGCGGCCGTCGCCGATCTCGCCGAGAGCGATCGCCGCTTTCCACCGCACGTCCTCGTCGGGATGGTGGAGTGCCCCGACAAGGGGGACGACGGCAGGCTCGCCGATCCGGGCGAGAGCCTCAGCGGCCTTCCAGCGCACACCTGAGTACCGGTCAGCGGCGAGGAGATCCATGAGCGGGGGGACGGCTGACGGTTCCCGGAGTTCTCCCAGTGCCTCGGCCGCTGCATACTGGACCCCCGGGTCCTTGTGGCCAAGGGCCCTGACGAGGCCCGGGACATCCCCCGCCTCGCGCATTTTCTTCGCATTCGGCGGCGCGAGGTGCCGGATCAGCGCCTCACCCCTGCGGACATGCCCTGCCCCTGCAGCCGCCTGCGGGCCGTGCACGCCTGCCATGCCTGCAATCATCCTGTCATGCTTCTTCCGCATGGAATCCGAGACGAGGCCGATGACGAGCGGGATCGAGACGAACATGGCTGCACGTGCTGCAGGCTCAAACCCGATAGTCCCTGAGAGGAAGAGCGTATCTGCCAGGTAGAGGGCAGAGAGGAAGAGGGCGATGGGGATGCCCCGGAGACCGTACCAGACTGCCCCGAGAACGATGGGGAAGTAGAAGAAGTGCGAATAGACAGTCTCCATGCCGAGGGCGACATGCACCACCAGCTCGAGGGCGACCGACACGGCGACAAGGGTCGCAAGGACGGCAGGCCGGAAACGTTGCAGGTCGGGATGTTCCATCCAGTGAGGATCGCACCATCCCTCTCATAAAGCCTCCGTGACAGGCGGAAAAATGGATGCACGGAACCGGTAACGGTGGATTGGTTCACCGGCCGTTCCGGGAGCCTTCCGTGCCTTCCCCTGTCGCGACCCTTATGCACTCTTCCGTGGTCCCGAGGCGCACCGCCGCCCCGCACATCCCCGGGACGTAGGCGAACGCCTTGCCCGAGTTCACCATGATCGACCGGAACCGGTCCATCGCTGGCGAGACGACCATGCAGGTGTCTGCAAAGACGCGTGCACCGCTTGACTCGATGGCGGCGACCTCCCTGCGGTGCCTCTCGATGACTCCCCGCGACGCGAACACGTACAGCGGGATCCTCGCCACCTTCCCTGCCAGGAGACTCGCGATCGTGCCGAGTTCGTCGGGAGAGCAGTGGGGGCAGCCGAGGGCCACCGCCTCGACAGGGGTGTCCCCGAGCACCGCCTCGATCTCCTTCCTCTCGACCGTGATGACCTCGAGGCCGGCCGTATCGTAGGAGAAGATGCGGGCCTCCGGCGTGATCCCGGCCACGTGGAAGAGGGCGACTGACCCGGACGCCGCCATCGCCGCCCCGAGCGCCTTCAACTGGTCCCTGCCGGGGGAGATCCCCTCGAAGAGGGGGATCTGCCCCCCGACGAGTTTCCCTGCAAGGTAGCCTATGGCCCCGAAAAGGGCCGGGTCGTGGAGGGGCGCCCCGTTCTCGACGCGCACGACCAGCTGGGGGCGGCGGTTCGGAATGAGGTGCAGGCCATACTCCGGCGTCCTCCCGGTGATTGCAGCGGCGAGGGCGCCGGGCCCACCCTCGCGGTTCGTCCTTGCACCGATCACGGAGTTCGCGTACACGACGGCAGACGACTCCGACCATGCGAGGTGGTCGCCGTAGCGGGTCATATAGAGGTAATACGGCGTGCAGGTGCATTCGAGGGCCAGGCCAAGCCTCCGGTAAGCAGCGATGACCTCCTCCTGGGCCTTCGCGAACCCGGGGTCGATCCCCATCTCCCGCCAGCGGTCCCGGTCCATCCCCACGGGGTTGAGGACCGTCGGGACCGCGACCCTCGCGTCCAGCTGCTGCAGCCACTCGAGGCCATACCTCCCTATCGTCTTGTAGGACGCACCGCTCACCTGGGCGCTCCGGATGGGGATGAGCCGCTCCGCCCCGTAGACCTTCCCGAGGCCGACGAGCAGCTCGAGCATCCTTGCCCGGGTCTCCCCCTGCTCCCCGGCGAGGATGGCTTCTTCCTCGGGCGTAAGTCTCATTCTCCCTCCCCCTTACCAGGATGCCCTCGCGAACTCTTGCTCGCGGCCGAGGGGCATGGTCGCGTCCACGCCCACCTTCACGTTCGTGCCGTCGGCCATGCGGCACGGGTCGAGAGAGGACCCGCGGGCGCCCGGGATCACGACGATGTCCCTGTCCCCCCGGACCCGCGTCGCGATGGCATACTCGACCTCGGCAGGGTCCGCCGGGTCGATATCCTCGTCCACGACGACGACATGCTTGAGGGAGGTGTGCGCCGAAAGGGCTGCAAGGATCGCGTTCTTCGCGTCGCCCTGCGTGCTCTTGCGGACCTGGACGACCGCGTGGAAATACCCGCAGCCCCCTGTCGTGAGGACGACGTTCTTCGCAGTCGTCACTGAAGAGACCGCCCGGAAGATGATCGGTTCGTACGGCACCCCCATCAGGACGCGGTGCTCGTTCCCTCCGGGAAGGATGCTGTGGTAGATGGGGTCCCCCCTGGTATACATCCCCGTGAACCGGATGACCGGCTGCATCCTGACGCTGTCGTAGGTCCCCGAGATGTCCACGAAGGGGCCCTCTTCCGCCGACTCGGCCCCGATGAACCCCTCGAGCACGATCTCGGCTTCGGGGACGCAGACGCCGTTTCTGCACCTGTGGACCCTAAGCTCCCCGCCCATGAGCTCGGCGGCGAAAGCGAGCTCTTTTCCCCTCGGCACGCGGGTGCAGCTGGCGAACGTGACCGCGGGGTGGACCCCGATCGCGACGGCCACCGGCAGCACGTCGCCGTTGGCAAGGGCCTCCCTGTGCAGGATGTACGTGTGCCTGCCCTCGACGAGCCTGGCGGCGACCCTGTCCGGGCCGAGCAGGAGCATCCTGTGGATCGAGGCGTTCTCGACACCCCCGTAGGATGAAAAGACGACCCCCGCCGTGATGTACCGGCCAGCGTCGCCCGGGAAGAACTTCATCACGGGCAGGAGCGAGAGGTCTGCTCTCCCCATGGGGAGCGGGTCTTCCCTCACGATCTCCCCCTCGTACGTGGCCTGCGCCAGCTTCGACGCGATCTCACTCTCGTCCATTCCGAGCGCAAGGCCGAGCGCCTTCCTCGTCGCCGTGAGGTTCATTGCGGCACGCCCGCCGGGGAGGCCGTGGAAGAGGAGGAGGGAGTCTGTGCGGCTCGCCCTCTGCGGGGCGC
>JAKPSJ010000040.1 GCA_029555345.1 Methanobacteriota archaeon
TCGGGGTCCCCCGGCCCGAGCCCAAGGCCGATCAGCACGGCTGGCCCCCCCCGACGATGACGGCCACCGGGTGCTCCGGCTTCCAGACGTGGCCGCCGCCGAGCAGGCTCGCGTGCGAGACCTGGACGAGGACGGCCTCCCGGAATATCCCCAGTCCCTCCATCAGGGATATGGCGGAGGTGAGGGTCTCGACCTTCACTGCATTGGCGACGATGGAGCGGACTTTCAACGCGGCGAGGAGGGGGAGGATGCGGTCCATGTCCCGGGAACCTCCCAGGAATGCCGCGTCCGGCCGGGGGAGCCCCGGTATCAGGTCGGCCGCGTTCCCCTCCACGAACTCGATATTGGTCACACCCGCCAGATCCGCTTCCCTTCTTGCATGCTCGATCGCTTCGCTCCTCAGATCGATGGCCCAGACGCTCCCAGCCTGCCGGGCCGCGTGTATCGAGACCTTCCCTGTCCCGCAGCCTATGTCCATGAACCGGTCGCCTGGACGCAGGTCCAGCTTGGAGAGGGTGACGGCCATCACCTCGTCCCTTGTCGGTCCCCCTGGAAGGCTCATCGACGATCACCTACCAGTTGCGTCCTTTGAAAGTATTAACTCTCGTATTCGCAAAATAGCGGGAAATTTGGGTTGTCACGAGGGAGGGACGAGGCCCGGTTCGCCTTCCCTGTAGAGCCTGACCACGTCCCCTATGACGATGACTGCCGGCGGCCTGACCCGGCGTTCCTGCGCGACCCCCTCTATGGTGGCGAGGGTCCCCGTGGTTACCCGCTGGTCCGGCCGCATCCCCCTCTCGATGATGGCGACGGGTGTACCCGGGTCCCGGCCATGGGTGACGAGGTTTTCCGCAATCGCGGCGAGGTTCCTGACGCCCATGAGGATGACGAGCGTCCCCCTGTTTCCTGCGAGGTTCTCCCAGTCTATGGCAGACCCCTCCTTTCCCGGGTCCTCGTGTCCTGTCAGGATCGTCACGGTGGATGCGTATTTCCGATGGGTGACCGGGATGCCGACGGCTCCCGGGACTGCAATGGCGCTCGTGACACCAGGTACGAGTTCGACAGGGATCCCGTGCTCCCGCAGGGCCTCGAGTTCCTCGCCACCCCTCCCGAAAAGAAAAGGGTCCCCTCCCTTGAGGCGGACGACCTTCTTCCCTTCCCGCGCCCGGCTCACCATGAGCCTCTCGATCTCGTCCTGTTCGAGGGTGTGCCGGCCACCGAACTTGCCGCAGTCGACCTTTTCCGCCCCCTCAGGGAGGCTGGCGAGGATCTCCTCGCCCGGGAGCTGGTCATAGAGGATGACGTCTGCCTCCTCCAGCACCTGCTGCGCCCGGAGTGTGAGCAGGGACCTCCCACCCGGACCCGAACCGACCAGGAACACTTTTCCTTTCATTCCTTCAACCCCAGTTTCTCGTATGCCTCCCTGACGAGGGGGGCGGCCTCGGCCCCCAGTTCCCTGGCGAAGGCAAGGGCAGACTGTTCGTCTGCACAGATGCGGTCCTTCCTGACCGACCTGTCCCCCGCAAGGGAGAGGACCTCTGCATGCAGGTGGCCCCGGTCGCAGTAGATCCCGAGGGGAGTGAAGCACCCCCCACCCACCTCCTCCATGACTATCCTCTCGAGTCCGATGTCACGCCGTGTCGGTGGATGGTCCAGGGCTTCCGCGATCTCACCGGCAGTCCCCCCTTCCCTGCTCACCACTGCGATCGTCCCCTGGTTCGGCGACGGGACGAATGTCTCGGGGGGAAGGCGTGTGCCGGGGAGGGACAACCCCAGCCGCTGGAGGCCCGCTTCGGCGAGGACGATAGCATCGAACTGCCCCTCTTTCAGCTTGCGCAGCCGCGTGTCAACGTTTCCCCTGAGTGGTGCAACCCCGATGTCCGGGTAGTGCTCGAGCAGTTGTGCCCTTCTACGCGTACTCGAGGTGCCAATGACCCGTACCTCGTGAAACGGAACCGTGTGGACGAGAAAGTCGGCAGGGGAGTCGCGTTCGAGAACTGCGCACGTGACCAGTCCTCCCGGTCTCTTCGCCGGGATGTCCTTTGCACTGTGGACGGCAGCGTCGATCTCGCCCCGCAGGAGTGCATCGTCGAGTGCGCGGACAAAGACGCCCTGCCCCCCTATCTCGTGCAGGGGCACGCCGGTCACGGTGTCCCCAAGGGTCGAGATGACCACCTTCTCCGCCCCGATCCCCCTCCTCTCCAGGAGCGCGATCACTTTCTCCGCCTGGGCGAGTGCAAGTGCACTGCCGCGTGTTCCAATCAGGAGAGACATTGCCTGTATGCCATGCAGATGGTCTCCACGTCCGCCCAGGTGTGCGCCGTGGAGAGAAAGTTGGTCTCGAATTGAGAGGGGGGCAGGAATATCCCGGATGCGAGCATCTTCTCCCAGAAATTCCGAAACGCGGCCGTGTCGCACTCCTTCGCCTGCCTGTAGTCGCGCGGTTCGCTGTCCAGAAAGAACAGCTTGAACATCGAGCCCAGGCGGACGAAGGACCCGCGACCGGTACCGGAGACGGCATCGCCTATCGCCCGCGTCTTCTCCTCCAGGTCGCGGTAAAGTCCAGGGTGGTCGTGGATCCACCGGACCGTCGCCATCCCGGCAGCGAGGGAGAGGGGGTTCCCTGAGAACGTCCCGGCATTGTAGACCGGGCCCTGCGGTGCGACCATCTCCATGATCTCCTTCCTGCCGCCGAACGCACCGATGGGGAGACCTCCCCCGATGACCTTGCCGAGCGTGGTGATGTCCGGGACGACACCCCAGTGCTCCTGCGCGCCCCCGATGCCGACCCTGTACCCGCAGATGACCTCGTCGAAGATGAGGAGTACGTCGTGGGCCCGCGTGATCTCCCTCACCCCCTGGAGGTACCCATCGTCCGGCAGGACGGGGCCGATGTTTCCCATCACCGGTTCGATGATGAACGCGGCGACGTCTTTCCTGCGGGAGAGCAGGTCTTCCAATGCCTCGGGATCGTTGTAGGGGACCTGGAGCGTGTGGGAAGCGACGTCGGGCAGGACCCCTGCCGAGTCGGGGATGCCGAGGGTCGTCGCGCCGGAGCCGGCCTTCACGAGGACCGCGTCGTGGGCGCCGTGGAACCCCCCCTCGACCTTCACGATGTCTTTTTTCCCGGAAAAACCGCGTGCCACCCGGATTGCGGCCATCGTGGCCTCGGACCCGCTCGAGACGAACCGGACCATGTCCATGCCCCGGTGGTCGCGGCAGAGAGTCTCTGCAAACTCCACTTCGATCGGGGCCGGCGTCCCGTACAGCCACCCCTCCTCGGCTTGTCTCGCGATCGCGGACCGGACTTCCGGGTGAGCGTGGCCGAGGAGGAGCGGGCCGTATGCCATGCAACAGTCGACGAGTTCCTGGCAGTCCACAGTGAACAGCCGCGATCCCCCTGCCCGCCGCGTATAGAAGGGGTACGGTGTGATCGCCCGGACAGGGCTGCTCACGCCTCCCGGCATCAGGGTACGTGCCCTTGCGAAATAGTCACTGCTCTTCATCGAGCCACCGCGCTACGTCCCTTGCAAAGTACGTGATGATCAGGTCCGCCCCCGCCCTCTTGATGCAGGTCAGGGCCTCCATCGCGACATCCCTCAAGGAGAGCCAGCCGTTCGCAGCAGCTGCATGGATCATCGCGTACTCGCCGCTGACCTGGTAGGCGGCGACAGGGACCCCTAGCGTCCGGATCTCGGCGAGGAGGTCGAGGTAAAACCCGGCTGGCTTGATCATCAGGATGTCGGCTTCCTCGTCGAAGTCGAGCATCGATTCGAGGACCGCCTCCCGCGAGTTCCCCGGGGGGAGCTGGTACGTCGACCTGTCGCCGAACTGGAAACCACTGTCGGCCGCGTCCCGGAACGGCCCGTAGAGGGCACTCGCGAATTTCGTCGAGTAGGACATGATCGCGACGTCGGTGTAACCCTCCCGATCCAGGGCTGCCCGGACTGACTGGACGACCCCGTCCAGCATGCAGGACGGCGCAACGATGTCTGCCCCGCTCTCTGCATGCGAAAGGGCGATCTTGTCCATCAGGTCGAGGGAGGGGTCGTTGAGGAGGTCCGGCCCGTACCGGGTCTGGCCCACGATGCCGCAATGGCCATGATCGGTGTACTCGCATGCGCAGACATCGGTGATGACAGCCATCATGGGAACCTCTTTCTTGATAGCCCTGACCGCTTTCTGGACGATGCCGTCGGGGTCGAAGGCACCCGAAGCATGGGCGTCCTTCTCCCGCGGGATTCCGAAGAGGAGGAGGGCCCGGATACCGGCGTCCCACAGGTCACGGGCGACAGCCCCCGCCTCGGCCAGGGGGTACCGGAACTGGCCGGGCATCGACGCGATGGCCTTCCTCTTCTGTGCAGTCTGGTCCATGAATATGGGTGCAACAAGGTCGCTCTTTGAGATGGCAGTCTCCGAGAGCAGCGGCTGGAGGACCCGTGCACGCAGCCTTCTCATTCTTCTCTTCGGGAACACAGTTTTTCACCCCTTGTAATTGCGGCGACCAGGGCCTCCGCCCGGTCGAGGTCACCCTCCTCCGCACACAGCCGAATGGACATGGTGACGTCAGAGAGGATTTTTTTTGCAAGGACCCGCGAGAGGTCGTCGACGATCTCCCTGGTTCGTTCGTCGGCATTGCCCATCCGGGCGATCGCCCGGTCCCGTTCCCGCAGGCGGATAGCCTCGGCCCACGTGTAGAGTGCGCCGAGAGCGTCGTCGGCAGCATGGCTGTTGAGGAGCCGGACGAACCGTACCAGCTCCTCTTCGATGAACTCCCGCACCTTCTGGGCCTCGGACCTCCTCGAGTCCATGGTCTTTTCGCTGACATCGCGGAGGTCGTCGATGGTAAAGAGGGAGACTCCCCGGATACTCCCTGCACCTTCCTCCACGTCCCTGGGCTGGGCGATGTCGATGACGATCAGGGGCCTGGGCCTGTTCTCGTGGGGCCAGCACCGTGCTGCCATGACCTCTTCGAGCTGCTCGCAGTGGATGACCGGGTGGGGCGCCGCGGTGCACGATATGACCACGTCCGAGAGTACCATGTACCGCGGGAGATCTTCGAACCTGACCGCCCTCCCCCCTATCTTTTCAGCCAGGATCTCGGCGCGGGAGTATGTCCGGTTGGCGACGTAGATGGCAGTAAGGTTCTTTTCTGCCAGAGCCCGGGCGACCAGGCCCCCCATCTCCCCGGAACCGATGACGAGGATGTGTTTTCCTTCGAGCGTCCCGAGTCGCTCTTCGGCGAGCTGGACAGCCGCGGAACCGACGGATACCGCGCCGCGGTTGATCCGTGTCCTCCTCCGCGCCTCGACTCCGGCATGCATGGCCTTGTTGATGCAGATCTCGAGGACGGGGCTTGCAGATCCGGTCTCCATCGCCTGCATGAGTGCAGATTTCATCTGCCCGAGGATCTGGTCTTCGCCGACGATCATCGAGTCGATTCCGCATGCAAGTTCCAGGAGGTGGCGGAGGGCATCGATGCCGGAGAATAAATAATAATCCTTCCAACCTGCCGATTCAAGGAAAGATGCAAGGATTCCGTGGTCGCCGTGGACGACGACCTCGACGCGGTTGCAGGTCTGGACAAGGACGACCCCCCTGAACCTCTCCCTCGCCTGGTCCAGGAACACCCGCTCGTCGGGAAACCGCATCTTTTCCAATACATCGGCAGTGGCGGTGTGGTGGCTGACGCCCGCGACAGCGACCGGGACCTGGAGCGAGGTTCCATCCGCACTCATCATTTCAGGTACCTCTCGGCGATCAGGGACCAGGCATACGCCTCTCCCCGCGCGAGGGCTGCCCAGACGTCCCTGTCTTTCAGGACTTTCCAGACAATATCCTTCCGGGCTGAAGCGTCTGGCTGGAACTCCCTGAGGTATCCCCTCAGTTGTTCCTGCATACCGATCATCCGGTCCAGGTTGGGGAGCGTCTCTTCCAGGTGCTCGCGGAGGAAACGGGAGACGGCAGGACTTGCACCCTTCGTGCTCACTGCCAGGAGAAAATGCTCCCCCCTCATGACCGACGGGATAATGATGTCCCCCTTCTCCCCCTCGGCGTTGTTGAAGAGGACCCCCGCCTTCCTGCACGCCTCACCTATCCTGTTGTTCAGGCCGGCATCCGGAGTCGCGGCGACAGCACAGAACGCACCCTCCAGCAGGGAGGAGAGGGTCTCGCCAGGGACCCCGTCGAGTTCGATCGTGACCCGCGTGACGGGAAGGTCCACGAGTGCCGGAGAAAAAGACCGGGAATAGACCACGACAGTGGCCTCTGGTGCAAAAAATGCTGCCTTACGGGCACCGACGTCACCCCCTCCGAATATGGCGACTTTCTTTTGGGAAAAGTCCACGAGGAGTGGGATCATCAGTATAGGTGTAGATCGGTCTTTTCATTAAGGTGTTGGGACAGGTCTGGCCGCCTGCAGGGTGAGATGCCCCTCTACTGATAGCAGTTCTCACAAAGTGCCAGCAGGACGCAGGTCCTGGGGCAGGCGAGCCCTACCCAGATGGTCTCTCTTGTCTCTGGAAGGACCGGGGTTGAGGTGCCACCAAAAGACGACCCCGGGGGTGTTTTTCCTGTGATGCTGATGCCAGAAAGACAACCGTGGAATTCGAAGCGGAATTTAACGAGATTCTCATCGATCCCGAATGCAAGGGCGTTCCAAAGGAGATTTCGCGATTATCAGGGAGGTCGATGCAAGAAGGGTACAGTCCCGCTGGAAGACCGTATCGCCTATTACGTACGACATTTCAGGTTCAGACCTGTTGACGGGCGGATTATTGAATTCATGCAGAAGAAACAGACGTTTGTTCTGATGACAAATGTCCTTCGTTTGGATGTGGACGACATAGCCATCCCGAAGCAGCATAAGCAAAATCATGTAGTGGAGCGTATCTTCTGGCCGATGAAGCTCTCGGTCATAGCAGGACTCATCCAGCCTGATGACCCTCTCGGGATCAGAGGACTTATGACGATTCAGTATGTCTTGTGACCGCACGACGACCCGCCGATGCGTATTGTAACCGGAGTTCGCTCTGGCTGTTGTGGCAGCAATCACTCCCCCAGCCTCTCGTTCCATCCAGGTGGAGAAATGGTCTCCCCATGAGCCTTGAATATTCCGCTCACTGGCATGAACAGACTTTAGTAGGAACGGACTTTATCACTTTATTACGGAACAGGGCTTTTCAAAAAAAAGGATATATTTTTCGGGAACTTCTTTTACCCTCCCTACTTCGGTCTCAACTGATGGCAGGACCTGCCCATCATGCCTGCTTGTTCAGGACTTTGCGCTCATGAGTTATGACATACCGGATAAAGGTATCGGGGTTCCCGAAATGCCTGGCCTCAAGCATAGTCTCGCCGCCAGGATCTGAGCGGAACATCCGTACAGGACCGCCTTCTCCAGGTGAATAGGAGTACCTCACTTCGAGAGGATGCTCAGGGCCGTGCAGCCCGGGATGATGAGAGGAGTTATACGCGAATGCGACTGCCCACGCTGTGTTCTGAATGTCAACAAAGACCGAACCGACAAGTTGCTGGTTGTTGTGTCTTACCATGACTTCGTTCTCGAACTTATCGATCGCCTGTTTTGTTGAAAGTTCAGGATTTATACCATAGAATTTCGACATTTTATACCTCCATTCTTCTTTTGTTCGACAGCTTTACTCCTCTCATTCAGTGCGAATGAGGAGGCAGCCCTCCATGGCTGTGACGTGCAATTCGATGATGATACGGTCCCGAGGCTGTTGCGGGGTCGACATGAATGGTCGCATCGGACAGATACCGAAGATCGTGGAGCAGCTCGTGCCGGAACTCCTGAGCAATCTCATGACACTCTCCCACCGAAATTGAGGAGTCAACGGTAATGCTGACTTCGGCATGTAGCCGGTGTCCAAGCCACCGGACCTTGACATCGGGGATCTCAATAACCCCTTCCACGTGATCGGCTGCGTGGCGAATCTCTTCGGGGATTGCGGGATCGACCCCGTCCAACAGCCGGGTAAAGATGGTTACCGCAGATTCCACGACAATGCCGAAGATCGCGATAGTGATGAGAAGGCCGATTATGGGATCGGCGAGGGGGAACCCGAAGTACACCCCTACTGCACCGATTAGGACCGCGAGGCTAGTCAGACCGTCTATCCGGGCATGTTGGCCATCGACCACGAGCGCTGCACTGCCAATCTCATTGCCGATCCTGATACGGAGCTGCGCAACCGCTTCGTTGCCGACAAATCCGACGATTGCGGCGGCTGCAACCACCCATAGAAAGGTCACCGGCCGCGGGTGAATGATTCGATCGATGGATTCGTACCCGGCAACAAGGGCCGAGAGGAGGATGATGAGGACAATGATGACCCCGGCGAGATCTTCGAACCTCCCGTATCCGTAGGTGAATTTTCCTGTCGGTCTCCTCCGGGCGAGGAGAAATGCACAGAGGAGCGGAATTGCGGTGAGCGCGTCGCCAAAGTTGTGGATGGTATCAGCGAGGAGCGCAACGCTCCCGGACCAGCAGACTATGACAACCTGAAAAAGCGCCGTGATGACCAGACCGATAAACGACCACTTGACCGCCCAAATGCCACGGTCGATCGTAAAGAGGGAAGGATCCACTACACCGTGCGTGTGAGATTGCCAATGCGACATAACACTGGTATTGCGACCATGGCAAGGGTCATGATCGTAGCCGTTGATATCCCTGTCGTTACGGAGACCCTGCGCCATAACTTCAACCCCCTCCATCGGGTGGAGGGAAATTGTCGGTCTCTCCGTTTGTATCGAACGGATGCACGGGGATCGTGATGCCGCTTTCCCGGCAGTATGCCTCCACGCGGACGGAAACCCGGCCTGCCATGCTCCCCGTGGTAAGGATCAGGGAGTTGCGGCCTCGGAGTGCACGAAGGATACATTTGTCGATGACACCATAGGTGAACTCGAGCTCGAGACCTTCCTGGGCAGCACACTGTTTCGCCCTGGTCCCCATCGCTCCGATGGCAAGCGGGGCATGGGCGTCCACCCATGCAGGGAGCGAGTCGATCCTGTCCCGGTCGACATTGCAGACCGTGATCGTCCCTGGTGCAGAATCCTCGCTGGATCTGCCCGCGCTACTCTCGATCAACTGGACCATATCAAGAACACTCCGGGGCTTTTGATCAGGAACGGGAAATCCACGTTTTTTCAGCTCGTTCGCAATCTCAAGCAGGGTCGGCATCGAGAGGTGCGCCATCCGGATGAGCTCGGGGTTTCCAAAGGCGATGTCCGGGACGTCTTCCTGGAGGATCCTTCCATCAGTCAGGAGGATTGCCCGGTGCGCCCACGGATAGGCAAGCTCGACATCGTGGGTCGAGATGACGATGGTCTTTCCTTCCTGGTTCAGCTCGTCCAGGAGTTCCATGATGTCCTCGGAGCCGGATGGATCGAGGCTGCTCGTTGGTTCGTCGAATACGAGCACGTCCGGGTCCATGGCGAGGACACCGGCGATGGCCACCCGCTTCTTCTCCCCGTCGGAGAGGAGGTGAGGCGGGCGGCTTTCGAACCCCTCGAGGCCGACCTGGCGAAGTGCAAGTGTAACCGCCTGCCGGACCGCCTCCTCGTCGTATCCGAGGTTGGCCGGCCCGAATGCCACGTCCTGGTAGACGGTGGGTGCGATGATCTGCCGGTCGGGATTCTGGAGGACGAACCCTACGCGCCGCCGCAGGGTTCGCAGCGATGCTTTGTCGTACCTGATGGGAACGTCATCGAAGAGCATCGTCCCGGAATCGGGGCGGAGCATACCATTGAACATCAGCATCAGCGTGGATTTTCCGGCTCCATTCGGACCGACCAGCGCGATCTTCTCCCCTTTGCGGATATGGAAACTGACCCCGCGGATCGCTTCCATCCCCCGCGGGTACCTGTACCGGATGTCCCTCGCTTCGAGTATGATATTGCTCATCGGCCCTCGCTCAGATCAACGCAACACCCTGCGTGGCAATGACCACGAGGGAGGACACTGCAAGAAACGCTCCCACCAAAATTGTAGGGACAGCCTCGACCGGCCTGGTCTCTCCGAATACCACGAATTTTCCCGAGTAGCAGCGTGCATCCATGGCCCGGATGAAATCCTCAGCTGCATCCCAGCTCGAGATGAACACGGAGCCACAGAGGGTGGCAAAAGACTGGATCGATTCGCGGAGCGAACTGTATCCAAGGCGCATCAGCTGGGCGCGATACGTCTGGACCAGCTGGTCCATGACCATGAATATGCTCCTGTAAATGATCATGGTGAGGTCCACGATCGCTTCTGGTATGCGGCACTGCTTCATGACAATGAAGAGATCGATCAAGGGAGTGGTGAGCGCGATGAAGATGAGTGCGGACATCCCCCCGATGACCCTGCAGAACACGAAGAATCCTTTATTGATGCTATCACTCGTGAGCGAGAGCGAGAGCCATGGAAACGGACTCCAGCTCCAATACACCTCCCCGCCCCCGGAAAGCAGGATTATGACCGCGACGCTCATCACTGCAAAAGTGAATGGGACGAGGAAGAGTTCCCCGTATGTCTTCGCATCGATTCCTGCGAGGAAGAGTATCGCCCCCGAAAGGACCAGTGCAATGAAAAGTGGCGGGATGTAGCTCGACGAGAGGAGGCAGAGCAGGATCGCACCGGTTCCCGCGATGAGCTTCAGGTACGTGTTGACCTCTCTCAGCCTGTTCGCCTGGGCGATATCTTCCAGGAATTCTTCATACATGCAGGAAATGCTCCGGCCGATTCATGCTGCCTTCTTCTGACCCTTCCAGTAGCCAAAAACCCAGCCGACAAGTACGCCTCCGATTGCTGCCTGGATAGCAAAGAGTGCAGACTCTATCTCGCCGCTCGGGGGAACCCATTGCCAGATTAACGGTTGGTAATCCTCAATGGATTTCCCTGTCAGTTCTGCGATCTGGGAGGATCCCACGGTATCAGAACCGGCGAATTCTGCATTGGACATGATCGAACTCGTGTAGAGAAACAGGGCACAAAACCCCAGTATCCCAGCGACTGCCAGCAATTCCAGCCCGTATTTGAATGGCATCAGGCAACACTCCCTGCAGACGTGATTTTCTCTTTTGGGAAGACTTGCAGTTGCGAGAGAATGTCTGGTTTGAGCTGGACGATGTACTTGAATATGAGGGTGAGGACGATGCCTTCAACGATGGCCAGCGGGACCTGGGTCACTGCGAAGATCCCCAGGAACAGGATGAACGAGCTTGCGATACCTCCCACTTCTGCCGGGTAGGCCAGGGCCAGTTCCAGGGAGGTGACCACGTAGGTGAAAAGGTCCGCGAAGGCAACCGCGAGGAAGACCGTCAGGTACATGTCCACCCTGGTGTCGCGGAGCACCCGGTAGATCGTCCACCCAACTAGCGGGCCGACTATCCCCATGGAGACGATGTTCGCACCGAGCACTGACAGGCCCCCGTGTGCGAGGAAGAGGCTCTGGAAAAGGAGCACGATCGCACAGATCACCGAGGTGACCCATGGTCCGAAACAGAAGGCAGAGAGACCGGTACCGGTCGGGTGGGAACAGCTTCCGGTTACCGAGGGGAGTTTCAGGGATGAGAGGATAAAAATGAACCCTCCCGTCACGCCAAGCAGGGGGAGTGCCTCCCGGTCGGCTTCGAGGACCTTTTTCAGCTGGTATACCCCAAACACCAGACATGGGGTGGCAATAATCCACCACACCAGGCACCACTGCCATGGTAAGAATCCTTCCATAATGTGCATATCTATCAAAAACATATTTTTTGTTTTAAGTAAATATTACTTGTGTTTTATCATGGGTTTAAACTCTGCCAGGACCCAGGCGCTCATGACAATTCTATATTCTCGTACCTGGTAATGGATGAATACCATTCGGCCCGTCTCGTATAAAAGGGCGGAAGGACCTCTGGCGCAACCGAGTATCTATGCCGATAACAATCCTCTGAAATTTTCGTTTGCCGCATATTTCCCCGCCACTCTCTACCATTTTTCCGGCATCCCTGTAACAAGGATCGCACAAAAACGACAATATCATCGCTCTTTTTTTCTTCCCGATGCGAACCGGGCATGAAGCGATATTTACGATGAGAGGATAACGGATCTTGCTGAAGTGATCTCGAACATTTTTTCGATTCTATCCAATCATAAAATTCGTTTTTGGCCATAGGAAAGAGCATGCGGATCCAGGATTATCAGGCCAATAAATTGTGTCGGGGCGATTAGCCTAATGATAGTGAATGTTTCGGTTTACGGGGCGATGGCACGGATTTTTGGCGGTTACAATCCAACGCGATAGCCTTAATAGGCTTTACTGCGTAGTGTAGAGAGCAATTGCGCCGATAGTGTAGTGGTCATCACTAGGCGTTGCCAACGCCTAAACCCGGGTTCGAGTCCCGGTCGGCGCACTCGCTGGATTTGCAGTGTTGCTCTCTTTGTTTGCCATGCTCTTCTACAGGCAGACGATGTCCACGGGAGCTCTGAAATGCACAGGAGCGATAGAGATAATACGGGGATAAACCTTCTTTTACTGTAGGGCTACCGTGGGTGGGCTGTCAAAAAGCCCCGGATTCCATTGCAATGCAATCGATGCGAAGAGAGGGAGCCGGGAGCATTCTCGTATCCCAGGACATGCCCTATAGTGCATTGAGGTGATAGAGGACGAGGAAGGAGAGGGAACACCTGCCCTGCAACGCCGGGGAAGACCCCGGAACGGTCGAGGACAGGATCCGTTCCTGGGTCTCTTCGTATGCATCGCGGAAGGGATGGGTCCTCAACCCGGACAGCAAGGCCCTCGATATCGTCATCCGGGGCCTCGTCCGGAACTGCCAGAAGTTCGGCAACCCCGACTGCCCGTGCCGGTTGCGCAGTGGTGACCCCGAGAAGGACAGAGACATCGTCTGCCCCTGCATCTTCCACGAGGACGAAGTGAGGGACGAGGGGAACTGTCACTGCAGGTTGTTCTACCGGCCAGAATAGCGTGGTGGAAACCGGTTTTTCTCTTGCCTCGTGTCACTGGTATACAGGGTTCGCTTTTGCATCCAGAGGGGTACTTCGTGCTTTTTCTGCCAAGAGAAGCTGGACCTGGTTTTATCGGGAAAAGGGTTCCATGTCCCGAAAAACGTTTTTCCCAAAGAGGCTCATTCGCGATTGGCCTACCATCAGGGGAACACCGGTTCTGGCATCGCCCGTGAAAGAGAGCCCCCGAGTGAATTGTATGGAAACCTCTTTTCGAAGGAGCCTATCCAGCAATGGAAAAATTCCGTTCGCTATAGCAGTTATCCCGAAAAGAATTTTCATATACCTGCACAGCTGACTGGCAGATCGGAGATCCCCCCTGAAGACGGAGTGGGGGGTCCCAGAAGGGGGAACGTCATGACGAGTGAATTGTACAAAAAGATGGTCCACGAAGCGATGGCAGCCCAGCGGGCTGACGTGGAAAAGATCAGGGAAAGGAGGGGCCAGCCCTTTGTCATCGACGATGCAAAGGCCTACCTCGATGCCGTCAGGCTGATGAAACCGATCGAGGGGCAGTCGAAAGCGGTCTTCTCCCTTCACGTGGAATCGGTAAAGGCTCATTTCGAAGCCCTCGGGAAGCTTGCAAAGACCGTCCGGCCCGAAGACGACCCGTTCGTCGAGCACTACCAGACGCCGGTGGTCCTGGAGATACTCTATGACCAGGACCCTTCGTTCAAAAAGAGCGTAGATGCATTTGTCGAAGCCATAGGAAGATCCGAGGCCCTGGTCGGGAAGGAATCGGCCCGTCGGTACGCAGGGTTTTATGGACCGACGTGCGTGGTGGACTTTGCTCTCATCCCGGGCAGCACGAGCAACGTTGTGAACCAGATCCTGCAGAAAACCGACATCCCCGTGTCCCACAAGCAGGCCATCCTTGCCTCCAAGTCGTGGGGCATGAACACCTCCTACGGTATCGGGGAAGTGTTCGCCCACGAGGTCGAGAAGGGGGCAACGCTGGCAGACGCGGTCAGGGCAGAGATAAGGATGCTCCAGTCAGTCTACGCGGAACCTGTGGAGACCCAGGCACGCCTGATGGACGATGCCGGGATGACCTCGTTCGACTGCCGGAAATACATGGCGGACTACAGGAAGAAGATGGAGCCCGCGGTGAAGGCAGCCGTCGATGATGGCGTCCACTACGGAAACATCGCAACGATCCCTGCGTACTGCGTGGGGGATATAGCCCACCACATCTCGCAGTCGACCTTCAACATGTGCAAGGACGACGTCATCATGGCAGTTATCGGGGCCGCCACCGACGTGATGGACAGGAACCTGAATGCAGCCGTCCCGAAATTCAAGAACGAATACGATGTCCTCTCTGCGGCGACCGGCGCTTCGGCATGTGCAGCCGAGTATATCCTCGAGCTGGACGGGTTCAATGCCATCATGGTGGTCGATCTCCTCACGAAGCGGTGGCATAACTATGTCCAGCTCTACCCGAGGCGCGGGGCAGCTGCAGAACTCCACAACTGCGACTTCATGGACATGATCTACCGAGGATGGAAGTACCTCGACAGGGCGCGGAGGAGACAGGATGGCCAGGCGGGCATGCTCAGGCCGAGAGTGGGCAGCATCGAGATCGACCTCTCACCCATCCACGAGAACGAGGTGCTGATGAACCCGCAGAGGTATGCCTACCCTGCCTGTGCCATCACTGTCCGGGCCTCTGCAATGCTCCGTCTCGCCGACTACCCCTGCCTCCTGACAAGCGAGCCTGTCACGGCCACCCTCATGACCAACATCATTGCCCTGCACAAGGAAGTCGTGGCAGCCCCGGCCAGGATCTGCAAGGACTGCGCATCGGCAGCCCTGATGGACTTCCGGCATGGTTACTGCCAGTGGAAGGAAGCGGTATGAAAATCACGGGAAGGTGAAAAAGGTATGAAATGTTACGTCTGTGCAAGAGAGGGGCGTTCTTCGGACGCCGTTGCGATCTGCATCGTCTGCGGCATGGGGCTCTGCAGGGAGCACGCCATACGCGAGGAGTTGGAGATGTGGGAGGGTGGCTACCCCTTCCCAGCGAAGAGGGCGAAGGCAAAGATCCCGCGGACACTCTGTCCCGAGTGCTACAACGCCCTTTATGGGAAGTGAGCGGGATGAGTGACCTTGCGAAGCGGTGCATCGCGGAACTCGTCGGCACGGCGCTCCTCGTCTATTTCGGTGCAGGTGCCGCGGCAGTCACACTCATGATAGCGCATGGGACAGGCTCCGGGACACCGTTCAATATCGGGATAGGTGCACTCGGGGGGCTCGGGGACTGGCTTGCCATCGGGATGGCCTTTGCCATCGTGATCGCGGCGGTCATCTACGCGCTTGGCCGTGTATCCGGGGCGCATATCAACCCGGCGGTGACGATCGCCCTCTGGGCGACGAAGAGGTTTCCTGCCGGTGAAACCGGTGCGTATATCATTGCCCAGCTCGTGGGAGGTGCGCTCGGCAGCCTGCTCTTCGCTGCAAGTGCCGGCATGGAGGCGGTGACGATCGGCGGACTCGGGGCGACGACCCCGTTCCCGGGAATCGGTTACGGCCAGGCGGTCCTCGCGGAAGCCATCGGCACCTTTGTCCTCATGCTGGTCATCATGGGGGTCGCCGTTGACAAGAGAGCCCCTCCTGGTTTTGCAGGGCTCGTGATAGGGCTGACCGTGGGAGGGATGATCACGACGACCGGCAACATCGCAGGGGCGTCTCTCAATCCTGCCCGCACTTTCGGCCCCTACCTCCTCGACTCCCTGCTGGGCGGACCGGACCTCTGGGCCTATTTCCCGATATACATCATCGGGCCCATCCTCGGTGCAGTCGTGGCAGCGTTCTTCTATGACTACATTGCGGGAGAGGGCAGCAAGGCTGCCTGATGGATGAGAGGGGACAGCCCGGAAGAGAAGTACCAGGGGAAAAACAGGGCACTGGAAGCGGGAAGAAGGGAGTAGCCCATGATGTGATGGATGCCTGCTGGCACCACCAGGGAAGGCGTTCGAGATGCAGGCGGTCCTCCTGGACAAGCACGTCGCCGTGACCAGGGGTTCGGGACCAGGAAGGCAAAGGGGGATAGAGACCGGATGGCACGGGGACCTGGGACAGAGCGCCGCCTGAGCACCTTCGAAAAGTACCTCACGCTCTGGGTCGCCCTCTGCATTGTTGCGGGGATCGTCCTTGGAGCGGTTGCACCGGGAATTGCCATAGCCCTGGATTCCTTTTCTGTCTACCAGGTCTCGATCCCGATTGCAATCGCCCTTTTTTTCATGATGTATCCCATCATGGTGAAGATCGACTTTGCAGAGGTCCTGAAAGCAGCCCGGACTCCGAAACCTGTGGCACTCACACTGTTCATCAACTGGGCAGTAAAGCCGTTCACGATGTACCTGATTGCCACGTTCTTCCTCGGGTACGTCTTTGTCCCGTTCATCCCGGGCACCGAGGTGCTCGCTGACGGAAGCACGGTCGAGCTGTGGCGCAGTTACGTTTCGGGGTGCATACTGCTTGGAATTGCACCCTGCACTGCCATGGTCCTGATGTGGAGCTACCTTGCACGGGGAAACGACGGTCTCACCCTGATCATGGTCGCCATCAATTCGCTTACCATGCTCGTCCTTTACGCGCCGCTTGGCGGGTTCCTCCTCGGGGTGAATGCCATGCCAATCCCCTGGGAGACGATCCTCCTTTCCGTCGCCATCTACGTGGGCCTGCCCCTCCTCGCCGGCTACTACACGAGGAAGTGGATCATCCAGCGCAAGGGGATAGCATGGTTCGAGACGAAGTTCATCCACCTCCTGACTCCCGTCTCCATCGTTGCCCTCCTCGGCACGCTCGTCCTCCTCTTCACATTCAAGGGGAATGTCATCGTCGAAAACCCCCTCACCATCCTCTGGATAGCAGTCCCCCTCATCATCCAGACCCTGCTCATCTTCACCCTGGGGTACTTCGGCCTTGCGAGGTGGCTTGGGCTCCCCTACCGTGATGCAGCACCTGCCGGGATGATCGGTGCATCGAATCACTTTGAGGTCGCAATTGCCACGGCGACGATACTCTTCGGTCTTGCATCGGGGGCAGCCCTCGCAACAGTGGTCGGGGTCCTGATCTAGGTGCCGGTGATGCTGATGCTCGTGAAGATCTGCCTGCGGACCCAGGGGTTGTTCCAGAGTGAACAGGTATGAAAACACAAGCGATGCGTCATGCATGGTTTTCCAGGGATCCGCAGGGGACCCCCTCACCCCCCTGCCGTTCTTAGGACCGGATAGGCAGATACAGCCAGGTAGTGCCAGGAAAAGACATCGGACCAGTCCTGGTTCCCAAGCGCCCCGGGCCTCCCCGCACGTGTTCACAGACCCATACGTTTATCCTTCCAGTAGGGAACGTGAAGACTGGTAAATATCCAGAATAGATTGGATGAATCGGATCTGAGCGGATTCGAAGTTATCTCAAAAATGCGGGTAGTTCCATGAAAATCGCAGTGGCAGGCAAGGGCGGCGTGGGAAAAACGTTCATCGCCGGCACCCTCGCAGCCATCTACGCCCGGGATGCGCAGCCCGTGATCGCCATCGATGCGGACCCGTCGCCGAACCTCGCAGTGACCCTCGGGCTCTCGGAAACGGAAGCAGGTCAAATCCGTCCAATCGCCGAGAACGAGGAACTCATCCGGCTGAAGACCCAGACCGACTACCCCGGGGTGTTCCGGCTCACGTTTACCGTGGACGACGTCATCGGCAAATATGCGGTCCCGACACCCTCCGGGGCCTTTCTCCTGGTCATGGGAACGGTCCGCTCCGTTGGGTCGGGGTGTACATGCCCGGCAAATACGGTCGTCAAGGCGCTCCTCCGGCACCTCATCGTCGAGAGGCGCGAGATAATCATCCTCGACATGGAAGCGGGCATCGAGCACCTCGGCAGGGGGACGGCTGCACATGTCGACACCATGCTCGTCGTTACCGATGCGAACAGGAAATCACTCGAAACTGCACGGACTATCTGCAAGATGGCCGAAGCGTCTCCGATCCGCCACGTGGGGCTCGTCGCGAACAAGGTATCCAGCCCGATGGAAGGAGAGGTTGTATCTGCATTCGCGAGGAAGAACGATATCACCATTCTCGGGACGGTACCCTTCGACCCTGAGGTCTTTTCTGCAGGTGTCACCGGCGGGACCGTGGACGAAAAAAGTTCAGTGGCAATGGAGGCGATCAGGGGGCTGGCGCACAGGCTGGTCGATATGTCCTGATAAGACAATGCCACCTGCAGGGAAGAGGAGTCCTATATGAAAACAATCGTGACCATGGGGCGTGGAGGCACCGGCAAGACAACGTTCGTTGCACTGATGGCCAGGTACCTGATCGAAAAAAAACATACCCCCATCCTTCTCGTCGACATCGACCCGGACCAGAACCTCGCCGAGATGGTGGGTGTCGATCTCGATGCCGCCGGAACAAAGACAATCTCCGAGCTTCTCTCCGAGACGTTCATCCAGGATGGCGGGACGACCCTCGGAGTCCCCCCCTCCCAGAGGATCGAGACCAGGATCTGGGAACAGGGCCTCTTCGAGAGCGAAGGGTTCGACCTCCTGGCTATCGGCACTAGGTGGGTCGAGGGGTGCTACTGCCTGCCGGACGCTGCCCTGAAAAGTGCACTGGGTTCGATCACGCGGCAGTACCAGTTCGTCCTTATCGACTCCCCTGCCGGTCTCGAACACCTCAACCGGAAAATTGCAGGGAGCGTCGATACGATCGTGGACATCATTGGGCCATCGAGCAAGTCGTTTCACCACGTGAAGCGGGCGTACCGGCTCGTCAGGGAGGTGGGGATCAGGTGCAGGCGGTTCGTCACCATCGGGGGTTTTGCATTCCCGGAGAATCTCGGGACCCGTGCAATGAACGAGACAGGCCTCGAGTACCTCGGGAAGATACAGGAGGACCCGCTCGTCGCCGAGTATGTCCTCTCCGGCCGATCGCTACTGGATGTCCCGAAATCCTCCCCGGCCTTCCTGTCTGTCGGAAGAATCGTCGAACGCATCGTCCACGATCAATAACTCTCGGAGGGACAGGTTGTTTGGCAGACTGACTTTATCGATACTCTTAATTGCACTTGGCAGTTATGATCACGTTATGCGCCAGGAGGTCCGCAAGTGGCCAAAAAGGGATTAACCCTGAAGATAGGGGAACTGCATTCCGACATCGCGAGTCTCCGCAACGTGAACATCTCCATAGGAGCGGTGACCGGGGAGCGGTGGGGCGAGCCGATGGGTCCTACACCCTTCCCCTCGCTGACGACGCTCCGCTCCTGGGACCACATCCTGCTGGACCGGTACAAACCGTTCTACCTCCCGTTCTGCGACCTCTGCTGCCTTTGCACGTTTGGGAAGTGCGATCTGACAGGAAACAAGCGGGGTGCCTGCGGGATAGACATGGCTGCCCAGCAGTCGAGGATCGTCCTGCTCGCGAGCTCCATCGGCGCCGCCACCCATATCGCCCACGCACGGGACCTCGTCGGGCATGTCATCGGAGAGTTCGGCCGCAGCCACCCGATAGATGTCGGCGGGAATGCCATCGAGGTGGAAGCACCCCACACGCGCCTTGTCTGCGGTATAAAACCCGAGACGCTGGGCGACCTCGAGGAGATACTGGAATACTGCGAGAACCAGGTGACCCAGCTCCTCGCGGTCACGCACACGGGCCAGGAAGGCAGCTGCCTCGATTTCGAGTCCAAGGTCCTCCATGCAGGCATGATCGACCACGTGGGCATGGAAATCGCCGATATCGCTCAGATCTCCGCGTACGCCATGCCAAAAGCGGATCCGGAATCGCCGCTCGTCGACCTCGGCATGGGTACTGTCGATATCAGGAAACCTGTCATCCTCGTCATCGGACACGCCGTGCCTCCTGCGGCCGGGATCATCGACTACATGAGGGACAACGATCTCGAGTCGAAGATCGAACTGACCGGTATCTGCTGCACGGCCCTCGATATGACGAGGTACTCGTCGCAGGCGAAGATCATTGGTCCCATCTCGTGGCAGCTCCGGTATATCCGCAGCGGGGTTCCCGACCTGATAGTTATCGACGAGCAGTGCATCCGGTGCGATACGCTCGTCGAGGCTGCGAAGATACAGGCGCCAGTCATCGCGACGAGCGAGAAGAACTGCTGCAGCCTTCCAGACAGGACAGCCGACCCCGCGGAAGAGATCGTCTCCGATCTCGTCAGCGGCAGGATACCGGGCGCGCTCATACTCGATACGCAGAAAGTAGGGGAGGTGGCAGTGCGCACGGTCTCCGAAGTCGCAAAAAAGCGCAGGAAATTCAAGAACCTCCCGTCGGTCGACGAGATCGTCAGGATGGCCAAGAAGTGCACGCAGTGTGCACAGTGCCGGAGGGCATGCCCGAACGACCTCCCCATACTCTATGCGGTGAAGGCTGCTGCATCGGGAAACCTCAGGGGGCTCGACGAAATTTACGACGACTGCGTCGGGTGCGGCCGGTGCGAGTCTGCATGCACGCAGAAGATACCGCTCCATTCGATCATCGTCGCGGCAGCGGACAGGATGACCAAGGAAGAGTCCTACTGCATCCGTTCCGGCCGGGGAGCGATACAGGACGTCGAGATCCGCAAGGTCGGCGGCCCGATCGTCCTCGGCGAGATCCCGGGTGTCGTCGCGTTCGTCGGCTGTGCGAACTATCCCAAGGGTTCGCGCGAGGTCGCCGAGATGTGCATGGAGTTCGCGAAAAGGCGGTATATCGTCTGCACATCGGGTTGTGCCGCGATGTCTGCCGGCATGTACCGCGACGAGAACGGAAAGACTGCCTATGAACTGTACCCCGGCTCGTTCGAAGCGGGGGGTATCGTCAACGTGGGGTCCTGCGTGTCCAACGCCCATATCTCGGGCGCTGCAATCAAGATCGCGAGTATCTTTGCAAGGCGCCCCCTGCGGGGAAACTACGAGGAGATCGCCGATTACGTGCACAACCGGGTCGGAGCGGTCGGGGTCGCGTGGGGAGCGATGTCCCAGAAAGCAGCGGCTATCGCATCCGGGTTCTGGCGGCTCGGCATCCCGGTCGTCGTCGGGCCCCATGGATCGAAGTACCGGCGCATGCTGCTGGGGCGGTCCGACAGGACCGAGGACTGGTATGTCCACGATGCGCGGACCGGTGAAGATGTGTACGGGGGCCCCGTGCCGGAGCACCTCTTTTTTGCCGCGGAGACCAAGGAAGAAGCAATGGTCATGGTGGCCAAGCTTGCCATGAGGCCGAACGACACGACCAAGGGCCGCGCTATCAAGCTGTCCAACTACATCGACCTGCACCGGCGTCTCATCGGGAATATGCCGCCCGATATCAGCCTGTTCGTGCGCAAGACTGCAGATATACCGGTGACCATGAAAGACGAGGTCGAGAGACACCTGGCGGATGCGGGTTGGACAGAGAAGGAGATCCCTGACCCGACCCTCCTCGAACGCATGATACGCAAAAGCAAGGAGGCCTGACAATGCCGCTCACTGAGTCCTGGCAGACCGCCGAGATCCCAGGGCCGAAAAAAGCATCGCTCATCATCAAGCCTGAAATTGCCGATGCGATGATAAGGAGGGCGAAACGCCCCATCATGATCGTCGGCCATGGTGCCATCGAGTACGAGATCGAGGGCAACAAGCTGATCGACTGCATCATCGAACTTGCGAAAAAGGCGAATATACCCGTCGTCGTGACGGCAAGCACCAGCCGTGAGTTCCAGGGGCGCGGCTTCAAAACTGCTGGTCTGATGCCGGCGATGGATATCGGGAACCGGCTCAAGGATCCCGCGTGGATGGGGCTCGACGGCAAGGGTAACTACGATCTCGCCATCTTTGTCGGCTTGCCCTACTACATGGAGTGGACGATCCTCTCCGGGCTCAAGCACTTCGCCCCCCAGGTCAAGACCATGACCCTCGACTGCGTCTACCAGCCGAACGCGAGCTGGTCGTTTCCCAACAGCACCATCAAGGACTGGGCTGCGAATTTCCGCGGGATCATCGAGCACTTCGGAGAATCACCTTGAGAGGCATGTGCCATGTTTGAGGATATCCCCGTTGAAGTCGGGCTCGTGTACGAGGGGGAACGGGTCAGGAAAGACGATATGCAGGTCGAACTCGGCGGCCCGCACATTGCCGAGAAGTTCGAACTCGTGCAGGTGAAAAGCGGGGACGAGGTGAATGACGGGGCCATCTCCATCATCGGGCCGGATATCTCCACTATGGAGGAGGGGAAGAGTTACCCCATTGGCATCCTCGTCGAAATTGCGGGCCCCAGGCTCGAGAGGGATCTCGAGGGGGTCATCGAGCGCCGCATCCACGAGTATTCCAATTACATCGAGGGGTTCATGCACCTGAACCAGAGGTACGACGTCTGGATGCGGCTCTCCAAAAAATCTTTCAGGAAAGGGTTCAACTCGCTCCGGTATCTCGGCCTCGTGCTCATCGAGCTATACAGGAACGACTTCCCGTTCATCGAGAAGATCCAGGTCACGTTCATCACCGATCCCGAAAAGGTCCGCCCGCTTTACACGAAGGCCATGTCAATTTACGAGGCCCGGGACGAGCGGGCCCGCGGCCTGACAGACGAAGAAGTGGATACCTTCTATGGCTGCGATCTCTGCCAGTCGTTCGCTCCCACCCACGTCTGCGTGATCACGCCCCAGAGATACGCGAACTGCGGCGCCATCAGCTGGTTCGATGGCCGGGCGGCTGCAGGGATCGACCCGGATGGACCAATCTATGCCATCGCGAAGGGGGAATGCCTCGATCCTGTAAAGGGTGAATACACCGGTGTCAACGAGAATGCCAAGAAGAAGTCCATGGGTGAAGTGAACCGCATTTACCTGTACTCGGCATTCGGCTACCCGCATACGTCCTGCGGGTGTTTCGAAGGCATCGCGTTCTTCATACCTGAAGTGGATGGGTTCGGCATCGTCATGCGTGGTTTCCCCGATGTCACCGTCAATGGTCTGCCGTTCTCCACGATGGCCGATTCGACGGCCGGGGGAAGGCAGATCGACGGGTTCCATGGCATTTCGATCGAGTACATGCGCTCGAAGAAGTTCCTGCAAGCGGACGGCGGGTACGACCGCGTGGTCTGGATGCCGCGGGAGACCAGGGAGCGGTTGAAACCGTTCATCCCGGGGTCCGTGTACGATGCGATCGCGACCGAGAGCGATGTCAGGACTATACCTGAGCTCAAAAAATTTCTCCTCGAACATGGTCACCCGGTCGTCCAGAGGTGGGCCGCAGGTGGGGGTGAAGAGGGAGTCATGGCCGGAGAGGTTTTCACCGCCGGAGAACTCCCCCTGAATGCAGGGGGATTCTGGATAATCCTCAAGAACGCCCGTATCACGGCTGACAGGGTGATCGTGAAACCCGTCAGGCCAGGGAAAATTGGCGAGGCCGATGTGCATGGCACAAAAAGACAGTGACACTGAAAACGATGCGGACCTGTTCCTCGCGCTCGCACCCCGGATCGCGGAATTGTTGAAAGGCGTCCAGCAGGTAGACCTCGAGAACTTCTCCATGGACATAGGCGACCTCCGCATCTTCATTCCGAGGGGAGCATTCTCGCAGCCGGTGCAACCGGGAGAGAAACCTGCCCGGAGAGAACTGCCGGCCGACCTCCTCCCGGCACCGTTCGAGGAGAAGGTGCCGTCCTATCCCGGCAGGGTCCGGGAGGTGACTCTTGGCGCGACGAGGGGGGATGGCGGCAGCAGGGGCCGGACGTTTTCGATAGGTGGTGCCGCGACGCCTGCATATGCCGGGGGTTTCGGGTCAGGCCCGCACGACCCGGTTATCGCGCTCGACGTCTTTGACATGGACATCGCGCTGCCCCGGGTGCTCAAGGAAAATGTCCGCGAGGTCATGCAGGACCCTGCCGAATGGGCACGGTTCAACGTCGAGAAGCTCGGTGCCGACATGGTCACCATCCACCTGATGAGCACCGACCCGCTCATCAAGGATACCCCCCCGTCCCAGGCCGTGAAGACGGTGGAGGAGGTGCTCCAGGCCGTGGATGTACCGATCATCGTCGGCGGCTGCGGAGATCCCGCAAAAGACGCCGAGGTGTTCACCCGCGTCGCAGAAATGGCAAGGGGCGAACGGCTGTTGATCAATTCTGTCACCCTCGACATGGCTGAACAGAAGACACTCGAGAAAGTGGCGACAGCCGCCCGGGAAAATGGGCACGTGGTGCTGGCATTCACAGCGATCGATCTCAACAGCGCCAAGGAACTGAACCGCAGGCTGTACGCCTACCTCCCTCCCGAACAGATCGCGATGGACCTGACGACGAGTGCGCTGGGGTACGGCCTCGAGTATTCGTTCTCCATTTACGAAAGGGCACGGTACGCAGCTCTCATGGGCGACAACGAACTGGCGCACCCTGTCGTCACTGCAGCGACCAACGCGTGGGCTGCCCGCGAGGCATGGATGAATCTCGCGCCCGAGTACGGTCCAAGAGAGCTGCGGGGGCCGCTGTGGGAGACGATCAATGCATCGATCCTGTTGCTCGCCGGAGTCGACCTCTTCATGATGATGCACCCTGCTGCCGTGCAGACAATACGTGACGTCATGCAGAGGCTCTCGACCCCGCTGCGGGAAACCCCGGAATGGATCCATGACTGGGTGAACGTGAGAACATGACCGGAACCATTTCAGAAGAGCGGGGCCGGAAGAAGGGCATCCGGGAGATCAGTCCCATCGATGTCTACAGATATCTCCCGAAGACCAACTGCCGGGAGTGCGGGGAATCCAACTGCATGGCGTTTTCCACGCGGGTCGTCAACGGCGAACTATCGCTCTCGGGATGCCCGCCGCTCTACAGGGACGAGTACCAGAAGGAACGCCAGCAGCTGGAAGAACTCCTCGACCCACCGGTGCGGACCGTGACGTTCGGTACCGGCACTGCATCGGTCACCATCGGGGGGAAGTATGTGCTCCAGCGCCACGAGTTCACCTACCATAACCCGGCACCGATTGCAATCGATGTCGATGACCTTCTCTCCGACGAAGACCTGGAAAAGAGGGTGCAGCAGATCGAACAGTTCTCCTACCCCTACATCGGGCGGACACTCAAACTGGACGCGATCGCTGTCCGGTGCGTCTCGGGGGACCCGGAGAGGTTCGGGTCGACCGTGAAAAAGACGTGCGATATGACGTCGCTCCCCCTCGTCCTCTGCACTTTTGATCCGGCGGCGATGGAAGCAGGCCTGTCGGCAGCCCGCGATCGGAGGCCGCTTCTTTACGCGGCGACGAAGGACAACTGGAGGAAGATGGCGGAACTGGCCGCAAGGAACGATTGCCCGCTTGCGCTCTTTGCACCGGGCGATCTCCCCCTCCTCCGATCTCTCGCCCGCACGCTCCTCGAATCGGGCATCGACCAACTCGTGCTCGACCCCGGCACATTCCCAGAGATCGGCCTTTCTTCGACCATACGTGACCTCACCGCGATCCGGACCGAAGCGTGCCGGAATTTCGACGAACTGTTCGGGTTCCCGCTGCTCGGAGTCCCCATGACTGCGTGGGCCGGTGGAGAAATAGCAGAAGATGTCGTGAAATGGCAGGAGGCAGTCATGGCATCGCTTCTCCTGACCCGGTACGCCGACCTTCTCATCATGCACAGCCTCGACGGCTGGGTCCTCCTCCCCCAGCTCATCTGGCGTTTCAACATCTACACCGATCCGAGGAAACCGGTCTCCGTGGAGGCGGGTGTCCGCGAGTGCGGAAAGCCAGGGCGGGATTCGCCTGTCCTGGTGACAACGAACTATGCACTGACCTATTTCACGGTCGATGCCGATATAAAGGCGGCGAATATCGACTGTTACCTCGTCGTCGTCGATACGGGCGGGATCAGCGTCGAGAGTGCAGTCGCCGGGCGGAGCCTGACGCCAGACACGATCGCCAAGGCGCTGGAGAGCTACAATGTCGGATCACTCGTCGGTCACAGGACCCTGATCATTCCAGGGCTCGCTGCACGGATCAGCGGCGACACGGAGGAGGCGACAGGCTGGA